>CANHRS010000004.1 GCA_947463445.1 Flavobacteriia bacterium
TCCGTTACGGTGTAGTTATAAGTTCCTGCCGTAAGGTTCGTTGTGGCATCCCCACCATATACTACTGGCGTAGCTCCTGAAGAGGATAAAGTAACACTTCCTTTGCCACCATTACATACAATTTGACTTGGTGTTGCAGTCAATGTGATAGCTAGAGGTGAACTAATTGTAATACTTGTAGCGTTGGAAGTACAATTGCTAGCATTGGTTGTAGTAAGTGAGTAAGTTCCCACTGACAATGAACTAAATGCACCCGTTGTATTATTTACCGCTGCAACTACGGGGCTAGTACCTGTTAATGTATAACTAATACCTGTTCCAGGAGTAGGTATTGAAACGTTCACAGATCCTGTAGCAACAGAACATATCGGTTGCGTAATCGTAGCCATAGGTGCACTTGGCGTAGACAAAATCGCATCATTACTAAAAGTAGAACTAGCAGAAGAAGAGATTGAACCTTTAGACGATATAACGGTATAACTAGTATTCACATTCATTCCTGTTATAACACCATTTGAATTAACTGATGGTCCTGTTGGGCTGAATGTATAATTTAATGAATTATTATAATTAGAAATCGAACTACTTCCTGGAGAAGAACATGTAGCTAGTGTAGAAGAAATTAAAGGTGTAGAAGGTTTAACAGTAATTTTTACTATTGCTGTATCACAAAGTGCTGGTGATTCATTATCACATATTTGATAAATAAATTCATCTGAACCTGAGAATAAATTATTCGGGGTATAAGTTATAATTCCCGAAGTATTATTTACTGTAACATTTCCATTTGTTGGATTCGAAGTAACATTTAAAGAACTCAATGTTAAACTTCCATCATCAGTATCATTTGAAGTAACATTAATGTCAATAGCAGTATTTTCAGTCGTTGTTATATTATCTCTTGTAGCTACTGGAGCTAATAAACAATCTTCTGTTGTAAAAACTTCTGTTGCTGCAACTGTTCCAGAACAACCTTTAGCAGGTACTGTATAAGTCACATTTACGATATTGCTACCAGTGCCTGTAAATGTCATTAAATTTCCAGAAAGAGTTGCTGGACCTGTTAATGAAAAAGTACCTCCAGAAGGTGTTGCTGTAATGTCTATTGTAGTTCCATTACAATACAAGCCTCCAGGACTTAAAGTGGGTGTCCCGGAAATTGAAACTTCAACAGTTGTTGCACCACATATGTATACTACAGCTGTTGCAAATGTATAGGATGATTCGGTTGTTGTATTATTTGTTCCGTCTCCCATACTCCCTCTAATTCTATGCCCTACATAACCAAAGTTATCTTCACAGTTTTTTACTAGCATTGAGGTATGACCTCCATTTTCTACAGCTAGTATCTTATTTGAAGCTGTTATACCATTAGGTATTCCTGGATCACATTTACCTGTATTACCTCGTCCAAGCATTTCATAATTAGATTCTCCCCAGTTATAATTAGTAGAATCCCTTGTAAGTACATTTATCGTTGCGTAATTAGGGTCGTGCTCATTAGGTGATATCCAGTGGATATTATTCATAACCTGACCTGAAGTTGAATTGTATCTGGGTTGGACCCAAGATTTTCTTTCAGTTGTTGACCAATCTCCAATTTGTGAAAAGGTATTCCCTCCAAGTGAGTACAAATTACCATCACTATTTAATACGTAATATGTTGGAATAGAATTTGTTAAATTCTCATCTCTAGTAACACCAATCATTTTGATAGCATTAGAGTTAGGAGATGTCATTTGAGTAGCTCTAGATCTTGAAGTATTTAAATTAGAATTATTACCTAAATATGTTTCACTACCCCAAGTCCACAAAGTACCGTCACTTTTAAGGGCAAATAAGGTATTTTTATTTCCACGAACAGCTACAATGTTTGTTAAATTTGGATTTCCGGCATCACTCGTAGTAACTCTGTGCCATTTTTTTGCATTTGCCACTGAAATAGTTCCCGTTAAACCTACACCTGCATTTAACGCATTTTGAGTAATTACATACACATCTCCTGCACATGTAACTAATGCCATTGTTTGATAACTTGTAAAAATCATTTTAACATCAAGAGGATTAACACCTATTGGTAAACCTTGATTATTTCCATCAATGGTTAACTTTTGAAAAGTTGAAGATGAAGTTAAATCAGCATGTAAAATAGATCCTTCTTTAGACCAAGCAAACAATCCTGTAGTCGTTAAAACAATACCCTGTACGGTATTAGCCGAACTTGAGGCTAAATTTGCTTTCAAAATAGCACCTGTCAGTGCGGGATAATTTGCAGGTATTAATTCTGTAGGAGATAGTACTTCATTTGTACCGTTATTTCCCATATCTTCACCCCAAACTTTATATGTACCTGTAGCTGTTCTTACTACTGTAGAGTGAAATGAAGATGTAAAATTATCGTATTCTATAGTTGCGCCATCACTATTTGATCCCATTCCAAAATTCAAGTAATTTGTATTATTACAGGTTGATTGAAATCCACATTGTGAAAAAGAAAAAGTATCAATAAAAATAACCAGAAGTGAAAACAGTAATAATTTAGATGATTGTTTATAAATATTATTCATTATATAAATATTAATTAATGGCTAATTTTTGTAGGTAAATAATAAGTATCAATCAAGATATTATTAAAAAAAACATCAAACATAATATAGGTATCCGCATCTGCTGATCCACTTAAATTAAAGTTTAGTGATTTAGAACCAGAAACAAAAGTACATGATGCATCTTCTATCAAACGACCAGAAATAGATGCGTTAACACCAGAAGAAATTACTTTAAGTTCATTACACAAAATAGCAGTTTCAGGAAAAACAGAAATTTTTGATGGTATAATTAACTGTGTACCTGATACATCAACACCTCCATGTATGGTTTGCGTAAAAGTGGCTTTATCAAAATTCAAATTAAAAGAAATTGGTAAAACTACCAAATCAATTGTTTTAATTTGATTAGAATGATTACACTCTTCATCATGCGTATGCTGAGAAGCACCATTTGGTGTAAGAATAATTGAATAATTACCCGGTTTTTGAATTAATACATCAAATATTTCATCGCCTTTACCAAAAACTGAAAAATCTTCGCCGGTGATAGACCAATTATAATCATTAATCTTAGAAATCGAGATTTTTTCAACTGTCAAAGATTGATTGAAGTATATATAAATCGTATTATGCGAAACATCAGTAGTTCCTATAATAAACCTAGACTGCGATACAGATTGAAAAGTATCTTTTGCTGAAATATAATTAATAGTATTAATTATAAAAAGAAAACTGAAAATCTTAGAATTGAAATTCATATAAAAAAATTAGAAAAAATGCAAAATTAAAGATAATTATGACTAGAATTTTGCTTTAACAATAAAGTAATAACATTAAAATGTTGAAGCATAAAAAAAGCTACCCAAAATGGCTAGCCTTTCTATTATAATAAACGTAATACTAATTATTCAATGCTTCAGCACCACCAACAATCTCTAAAATTTCATTGGTAATCGCTGCTTGACGTGCTTTGTTGTAACTTAACGTTAATGAACGTTTCAATTCTTTCGCGTTATCTGTTGCTTTATGCATCGCTGTCATACGTGCTCCGTGTTCGGAAGCATGAGAATCTAACAATGCTTTAAAGAATTGTGTTTTCAATGATTTAGGAATCAATTCTTCTACAATCTCTGATTTAGATGGCTCAAAAATATAGTCATTTGATACTGCTGTATCTTCTGAAACAGTCGCAACAATTGGCAATAACTGTTCTGCTTTAACATCTTGTACACTTGCATTAACAAAAGAGTTGTATACCACTACTACTTTGTCAAATTTACGATCCAAGAATAATTTAATCACATTTTCGGTGATTTCAGCAGCATTCGTAAATGTAAGATTCGAAAAAATATCATTTACACCAACAGTATCGTTCTCAATACGCAATGGACTTCTTCTAAAAGAATCCGTAATCTTTTTCCCGAAACATAAAATGTTCACATTAGAACCTTTATATTCTTTAGAAATTAATTGATTTACTTGTTTAAGTACATTATTGTTGAATCCACCACACAAACCACGGTTGGAAGAAATTGCCAAAATCAAAACATTTGATTCTTCTCTAACTTCTGCAAACGCATTTTCAGACAAATCTAAAGTAGCACTTAAATTACCCAAAATTTCTTGCAACTTATTGGAATAAGGCTTCATTTGCGTAATAGCATCTTGTGCTCTTTTCAATTTTGCAGCAGAAACCATCTTCATCGCAGAGGTAATCTGCATCGTAGAAGAAATGGAAGTAATTCTGTTTTTTATTTCTTTTAAGTTAGCCATACTGTAACAAAAAAAGTGTAGCCTAATTACTTAAACTACACTAAAAATTATTAATATTTTGAAGCGATTTCTTTTGCAACTTTCGTTAATACGTCAGTAGCTTCATCTGTATATTTACCAGCTTTCAAAGAAAGCATAATATCAGAATGTTTTGCCTCTAAATAATCTAAATATTCTTTTTCAAACGCTTTTACTTTGTTTACTGGAACTTTTTGGATTAACCCTTTTGTACCAACATAAATAATAGCAATTTGTTTTTCTACTGGATAAGGATCCCCATCTTGTTGTTTCAAGATTTCCACGTTACGTGCACCTTTATCCAATACATATTTTGTTGCAGCATCTAAGTCAGATCCAAACTTAGCGAACGCCTCTAGTTCACGGTATTGTGCTTGGTCTAATTTCAACGTACCTGCTACTTTTTTCATCGATTTGATTTGCGCGTTACCTCCTACACGAGATACAGAGATACCTACGTTGATCGCTGGACGAATACCTGCGTTAAACAAGTCACCTTCCAAGAAAATCTGACCATCCGTAATAGAAATTACGTTAGTTGGTATATACGCAGAAACGTCACCGCCTTGCGTTTCGATAATTGGTAAAGCAGTCAAAGAACCACCACCTTTTACGATACCTTTCATACATTCTGGTAAATCATTCATTGTAGCTGCAATTGCATCATCATTGATGATTTTAGCCGCTCTTTCTAATAAACGAGAGTGTAAGTAGAAAACGTCACCTGGGTAAGCCTCACGCCCTGGAGGACGACGTAATAACAAAGAAACCTCACGGTAAGCAACCGCTTGTTTCGATAAATCATCAAATACAATTAATGCTGGTCTACCTGAGTCACGGAAAAACTCACCAACAGCAGCTCCTGTCATTGGAGCGTAGAATTGCATTGGAGCAGAATCAGAAGCATTTGCAGCAACGATTACTGTATATGCCATAGCACCTGCATCTTCTAATTTCTTAACGATTCCAGCAACAGTAGAACCTTTTTGTCCAACTGCAACATAAATACAGAAAACAGGCTCGCCTCTATCGTAGAATTCTTTTTGATTAATAATGGTATCAATCGCAACAGTTGTTTTACCAGTTTGACGGTCACCAATGATTAACTCACGTTGTCCACGTCCTACAGGAATCATCGCATCGATTGATTTGATACCAGTTTGTAATGGCTCAGTTACTGGTTGACGGAAAATTACCCCTGGAGCTTTACGCTCGATTGGCATTTCATATAATTGACCAGAAATTTCACCTTTACCATCGATTGGGTTACCCAAAGTATCGATAACACGACCAACAAGTCCTTCACCAACTTTTACAGAAGCGATACGACCCAATCTTTTCACTGTGTCACCTTCTTTTACAAGCGTAGACTTACCTAAAAGTACAGCTCCTACGTTGTCTTCTTCTAAGTTTAATGCGATTCCTTGTAAACCTCCATCAAATTCAATTAACTCACCGTATTGAACTCCATCTAGTCCATAAATACGAGCGATACCATCTCCAACTTGAAGTACAGTACCAACCTCTTGAAGCTCAGCTTCTGTACGGAAGCCTGAAAGCTGTTCTCTTAAAATTGCAGAAACTTCTGCTGGTTTTACATCTGCCATATTGTTTTATTTTACGCCTACTTAAAGGCAAATCAAACTATCGTGTTAAACGTTGTTTTAAATTTTTAAATTGATTCGCTACAGAGGAATCAAATTGCGTATTCCCGATTTTTACTACAAATCCACCTAACAATGCTTCATCAATTGTTTCAGTTAATTCAATAGTTCCTTTCACGGTAGGTTTCACCTTTGCTAAAATCGACTGAACAGTAGTTTCGTCTAATTTTTTAGAAGCAACTAATGTTACCGGAACAATTCCTTGGTGTTCTTTTAATAATACATCAAAAGATGCAGCGATTTCAGCTAAAATACCTTCTCTTCTATTTTTAGTAATTAACGCCATAAAAGAAGTAGATAGCACATCAAAGTTTTCAAACAATTGATTTAAAATAGCAATCTTTTTATCCGCTTGGATTAAAGGACTATTTAAAAACAATTGAAACTCGTTTGTTTCGTTTTTTGCAGCAACAACAGCACGCATATCAGAAGCAACTTGTTCGATCTTGTTTTGTTCGATCGCAAGCTCTAATAATGCTTTTGCATATCTTGATGCTGATTTTGTACTATTGATAGCCATACAAACAATTAATTCAAGTTAATATCTTCAGCCAATTTGTTAGCCAACGCTTTTTGTTTATCGTCTGAAGAAAGTTCCGTACGAACAATTTTCTCAGCAATCTCGATAGACAAAGAAGCTACATGTAAACGTAATTCAGAAATTGCAGCTGCTTTCTCTAATTCTATCGTATGACGAGCACTTGCTAATACTTTTTCTGCTTCTACTTTTGCATTGTTTTTAGCATCCTCTACCATTTTGTTTGCTGTCTCTTTAGCATCCTTAACGATATTATCTCTTTCTACGCGTGCTTCTTTTAATAAGTTCTCATTCGCAGATTTCAACTCAGCAATTTCTTTTCTTGCTTGTTCGGCTAAATTAATAGCACTTTCAATTCCTTCTTCACGCTCTTGCAAGGAATTCAAAATTGGTTTCCAAGCAAATTTTCTCATTAATAAAATCAATATTAATAAAATCACTGTTTGCATTACAAATAGCCCTGGCGAAAAGTCATTTAATAAAGTTTCCATGGTTGTTTATTTAAAAGTTGTTTTAATAAATCAAGGTTAAAAAAGGTTTTCCATAACCAACCGTTATGGAAAACACTTCGTTTCTTTTTGGATTATTTTCCTAAGATCAAAGCACCAAATGCAAGACCTTCCAAAAGAGCTCCGATGATGATCATCGCTGTTTGGATTTTACCTGCTGCTTCTGGTTGACGAGCGATACCTTCCATCGCTTTTCCACCAATTTGACCTAAACCGATACCACCTCCGATAACGACTAATCCAGCTCCAATTAAATTGTACATAACTGTTGATTTATAGATTAAACAAAAAAACTCTTTTTTCTAAATAAATTAATGATGATCGTGTTCTACCACAGCCATACCAATAAATAAAGAAGATAACATTGTAAAGATAAACGCTTGTAAGAACGCTACCAATAATTCAATAACAAAAATAAATGTTGAAAGTAATAATGACATCCCTGTTGATGCAACTGGTCCGAACGCAACTTTCATGGTAATCATTAAGGCAATCAAACTCATCAATACGAAGTGACCTGCAGTAATGTTAGCAAACAAACGAATCGTTAATGAGAATGGTTTTGTAAACATACCCAACACCTCGATCGGTGCTAAAATAATTTTCATGATAACTGGTACACCTGGCATCCAGAAAATGTGACCCCAATATTCTTTGTTAGCACTAAACTGAACGATGATAAAAGTAAACAATGCTAAACACAAAGTCACAGCTATGTTACCTGTTACGTTAAACCCTAGTGGAGTCAATCCTAATAAGTTCAAAATCCAGATAAAGAAAAATACAGTCAATAAATAAGGCATGAACTTTTTGTATTTCTTCTCCCCGATGTTTGGACGAGCAATCTCATCTCTAACATATAATACTAATGGCTCTAACACTCTTCCTAAACCAGTTGGAATTGGACCTTTTTTATATCCTCTTGCTAAAGCACTAAAGAAAATCACCATTAACAAACCTGTTAATAACATTCCTAATACACTTTTTGTGATCGATAAATCTAACGGTCTATAATTAGCTGGATGATCTCCATGCATACGTAATTGACCCTCTTTATTCGTTTTATAAATCTTTCCATGGTGTAATGTATAAAATGAACCATTACTTGCAACAACTTTTTCTCCGTGGTGGAATTCAGCAGCAGAAAAAACATGTAATCCACCATCTAATAAAATAACAGGCAAATCAAAACCAACATGTTTTCCTGTTTTACCATCTGTATATAAAACAAAAGAGTGCGCATCTTGTAAGTGATGTTTGATATATGCGTTTATTTTCTCAGGAGTATCAATCGGACCTTCTTCATGACTTTTAGCATGTTTTTCACCTGAATGCGCAGCAGTATTTGCAAACGAGAAAGAGGTGATTATCATAAAGATAAAACCTAAAAATAAACCGAAATATTGTTTTGTGTTTTTCATGTTTCTAGAATGAGATAGTCAAACTTCACTTAAATTCGAGTGCAAAAATACACATTTATTTAAAATAAAAAATCTTTTTTTGTAGAATGAAAAAAGGGATTTAAAGATTTTGTTAATAAGTCGGAACGAAAAGGAGGATTCTATTTTCGTAATCGGGTAATGATTGCAGCAGACTCTATCCCTAAAAAGGTGAAAAGAGGTAATAAAATACCTATTTTCTCTGTGAAATTTAAAGGATGTTCAGCTAAACCTTTCGCAAAGAAAATCAACATAAACAAGCCCATTTTTAAGAAAATACCAACTAAAAAAGCATAGGCTGCACTCGTAGGATTCACATCAAAAAGAAACTCAATACCAGTGATTAAGAGTAAAGAACAAATACCAAAAAACAAATAAATAGAAAAGAGACTAAAAGGTGCTTTCCAAGCCGTTTCATCTAAAACTAAATTGTGCGTAAAATATAAAATACAAAAAGAAAGTAAAACAAGACTATTGTATATTGCTATTCGTTTCAGGGTATTATTTTGCTTCATCGTCATTCGACATTTTAATTACTTGACGGATTACAGAAAATGTAGATCCAAATACTGCAAACAAAGTTAATACTTTATTATATGTGAATAGTTCTATTGGATGATTTTTGTCTAACCAAGTCCCTAACAAACTTGCTAAATAAATCGACAAACCCATTTGTAAGCCTAAAGAGGAAAATTTCAACCACACTGCAGGTTTGTTATCTTTTTTAGGGGTTTCCATAATCTATTGTTTGACTTATCTAATAAAAATACGATTATGAAATGATATTTCCTAAATTTTGAAAAAGTATCTATTATATTTGTAAGTACAATGATGACTGTCGAAGAAATTTTAGCGCCGATTGAACAGGAAATGAAAGAATTTGAAATTCATTTTCGCAACAATTTACAATCAAAAGTGCCGTTATTAGATAAAATCACGCATTACATCATAAAACGAAAGGGTAAACAAATGCGCCCGATGTTTTTATTCTTAACTGCTAAAATGTTAGGAGAAATCAACGCAAAAACTTATCAAGCAGCTTCTTTAGTAGAATTATTACATACCGCAAGTTTAGTTCATGATGACGTTGTAGACGATTCCAACGAACGTCGTGGTTTTTTCTCGATAAATGCCTTATGGAAAAATAAAATTGCAGTATTAGTTGGAGATTACATGCTCTCTCGTATTTTGCTGCTTTCCATAGAAAACAAAAACATTCGAGTATTAGAAATAGTTGCCCGAGCAGTGCGTGAGATGAGCGAAGGAGAATTACTACAAATAGAAAAAGCCCGTAAGTTAGACATTACAGAAGAAATATATTTCGAAGTAATTCAACAAAAAACAGCATCTCTAATTGCAACAGTATGTGAATCCGCGAGTGCATCCGTAGATCGTGAAGACCAAGCAGAAAACATGCGTAAATTTGGAGAATTAGTAGGACTTGCATTCCAAATTAAGGATGATATTTTTGATTATGGGGATTCCAAAGATCTAGGTAAACCTACAGGCTTAGATATTAGAGAGCAAAAAATGACACTGCCTTTGATCTATGCAATCGCTAATTCAGATAAATCGATTAAAAAAGAATTGATTTATATCGTGAAAAATAAATATGATAATCCAAAAGCCATAAAACGAGCAATTGAACTTATACATGATGCTGGAGGAATCGAATATGCTACACGAAAAATGATTGCATTAAAAAATGAAGCGCTTACTTTACTAAACGAAATCCCAGAATCTCCTGCTAAAAAAGCGTTGATTGGATTAGTAGAATATTCTATCGAACGAAAAAAATAAGTTTTTTATGAAAAAAATTTCCATATTCTTACTTTGTAGTATATGTATACTTGTAGCTTGTTCTCGCAATGAAAACAAACAAGTAAAGAAGAAATCACCAAAAAAAGAATCACTTGTTGAAATACATAACGGTATTTTCACAGAGTATTACCCTGGTAAAAAACAGAAAAAATTTCAAGGAGAACAAGACGAAAATGGACAACGTCAAGGTAAATGGACATTTTACGGACCAGAAGGTTTAGAACTTAGTACCACCCATTACGAACATGGTATACGCCATGGGCACTCCATTGTAAAATACCCAAATGGTGCAATCCATTATTACGGAGAATATAATATGGATCAGCAAATAGGTATTTGGAAATCCTATGATATGCAAGGAAATCTAACCGAAGAAAAAGACTACGGACAAAAATAATGGCAAGAATACCTCCGCACATCATTGATGAAATAATGCAAACTTCTCGTATTGAGGAGGTTATTGGTGAATTCGTAAACTTAAAACGCGCAGGTTCTAGTCTAAAAGGGTTAAGTCCATTCACCGACGAAAAAACACCTTCCTTTGTCGTTTCCCCAGCAAAACAAATATTTAAATGTTTTTCTACCGGAAAAGGAGGTTCTGTAGTCACTTTCCTAATGGAAAAAGAGCACTACTCTTACCCTGAAGCTTTAAAATGGCTTGCCTCTAAATACAATATAACCCTACCAGAAGAGGAGGAACAAACAGCTGAACAATTAGCTGCCGTAACAGAAAGAGAAAGTTTACAAATCATTAATGAATTTGCTAAAACTCATTTCCATGATCGAATGCATGAGACAGAGGAAGGGAAAGCAATTGGATTAAGTTATTTTGTTGAGCGAGGTTTCAGACAAGATATTATTGAAAAATTTCAATTGGGATATTGCCTTGAAAAAGGAAACGACTTTACAGAAGCTGCATTAAATAAAGGGTATAAATTAGAATATCTAGAAAAAATTGGGTTAGTCAAATCCAAAGATGGGAGAAATTTCGATTTTTTCCGTGGACGTGTCATGTTTCCAATCCATTCTGTAACTGGTCGCGTTCTAGGATTTGGAGGTAGAACCTTACTTTCAGATAAAAAAATTGCAAAATACTTCAATTCACCGGAAAGTATCATTTACAACAAAAGTGATATTTTATATGGATTATACTTCGCAAAAGGCGATATAATCAAATTCGATAATTGTTTTTTAGTGGAGGGATACACCGATGTGATTAGTATGCATCAGGCAGGAATTACCAATGTTGTTTCTTCCTCTGGTACCTCTTTGACGCATGGTCAAATTAAATTAATTCGTAGATATACTCCAAACGTTACGATACTTTACGATGGAGATGCTGCTGGTATCAAAGCATCCTTTAGAGGGATTGATTTACTTTTAGAGGAAGGTTTAAATGTACGCGTGGTATTATTCCCCGATGGAGATGACCCTGATTCTTACTCTAAAAAAGTTAGTTCTTCAGAATTAGACGATTATATTAAATCAAACACCAAAGATTTTGTAACTTTCAAAGCGGAAATCTTATTACAAGGAACATCAGATCCTATTCAGCGATCCAAGTTAATACACGATATTGTTCATTCTATTTCGCTTATCCCGGATCAAATATCCAGAACAGTATACACCAAAGAAATCGCGAAACGCTTTGATATAGATCAGACAATTGTAGAACAAGAATTAGTAAAACTAAGAAAAACAGCACTTGGGAAACAAAGTACAGAGCCCGAACAAAGTGCTACTGAAGTTGACTATTCTGTTACTCGAAAAACCAAGATTGAACAAGCCAATTCCAATGATCACGAGCTGGAGGATCAAATCAATGCAACAGAATATGATTTAATTCGAATCTTAGTAAAATACGGCACATTAATAATACCTGACGAAAAAAGAGAATTATCTACTGAAGATGTGACAGTTGCACAACTAATTTGCAATGAGTTATTTCGGGACGAATTAACATTTAATTATCCGACATTCCAAAAAATCTATGAATATGCGAATGAAGGGATTAACCAACAAAAAACTACCTTCCAAGCAAAACATTACCTACGTTCGGAAGATCAAGATATTGTAAAAATTGTATCTGAAATTGAAACAGATAAACATGAACTAAGTCACAATTGGCTGAAAGAAAAGAATATAGAAACAAATTACGAAATAGATAAATTAAAAGCAGCTGTTTCAAGTTCAATATTAGCATTTAAAACGGATAAATTACAACAACGCATTAACGAAATACGCAAAAAAATAAGTCAATTAGGAGAAGATGACATTGATAAAATGGAAGAATTATTAATTGACCAAATTAATTATGAACGAGCAAAAATGCGTTTTGCAGAACAATTAGGAAGAATAATTTTACGCTAATGATGAGTCAAACACTTTTTGAATTAGGTCCATATAATGTTTGTTTGTGGAATATTTTTGCACTTGCTATCATCTATTTAGTAGCATTCATTCTTCGACGCGTCGTACATCAATCCTTAAAACAGTATTTGATTGGTGTAAATATTCGTGTTGAAGGTAGAAGAACAACCTGGTTACGATTAGTTAGTCAAAGTATCTACTTGATTGCCGCTTACATTGCTATTCTTAGCTTCAAAATCAATAATAATAATGTTTCGTTTAAAGAATTCCTAAATTTTAAACTCGTTGAATCCAAAACAGTTAACATTTCTTTTTTCCAAATAATTATCGTTATTGTACTATTCTTCGCAGCGCGAATGTCCGTAAATTTTGTGAAATTGTATTTTAACAGAAAATTTAGACAACAAAAAAATTACAATCCAAGCACTGAGTATATCTATGTGCAATTAAGCAAATACTCCATTTATATATTTGCTATCTTATTTAGTTTAAATTTATTCAACATCAATCTTGGTCTATTACTAACTGGTTCGGCAGCCTTATTAGCGGTTATAGGTTTTATCTTTCAAGAGGTCTTTAAAGATATGTTTTCTGGGCTTGTTTTACTATTTGAAGGAACGCTGAAAATTGGAGACATTATTGAAATACGTGATTCTAAATTTAAAGAACCAGTATTTGCACGAATACTTAAAATCAACGTACGTACAACACAAATCGAAACACGCGATGGAAATGTATTCATTATACCAAATGCTAAATTAACGCAGGAATATGTAGAAAATTGGAGCCAAGGAAATGAAGCAACAAGAACAACAATTTTTGTAAATGTACAGTATGGCACAGACACAGCATTAGTAAGCAATTTACTTAAACAAGCCGCTTTGAGTCATCCGAAAGTAAAAAAATCCCATCCAATACAGGTACGATTAAGAAACTTAGGTGAAAACGGACTAGAGATGGAACTATTATTTTGGGCAGAAAATACCTGGGATATTAATAATTATAAATCGGAAGTGCGTTTAGAAATTGATCGTTTATTCCGAGAATATAAAATAATCATTCCATATCCACATAGAACTATTCACGTACAAACGGATAAACATGCAGAAAATAATTTTTAGTCTCACTCTGTTTTTAATTTGCAACAATTCCATAACTGCACAAAATTTAGATTACAAAATCTTAAAGGATATAAATAACTCATATACTTCCTCTGGAGGAAAAATTCAAACATTTATTACAAATAGCATCACACCTTTAACAATAGCAGTCCCTGCAAGTATACTTGCATATTCATTATTTAAAAGAGATTCTATTTCACGCAGTAAATTTTATTCAATCGCTTCTTCGGAATTAGTCACCGGAATCATCACAACCTCATTAAAATTAGCAATACGCAGAGAGCGACCATTTTCTAGTCACAATGACATTGTTAAGTATTCTAATGCAGGCTCTTTATCTTTCCCTTCCGGACATACAAGTGCAGCATTTACCATTGCCACTTCGTTAAGTTTAGAATTTCCAAAATGGTATGTAATTGCACCCTCCATGCTTTGGGCTAGTACAATGGGTTATTCAAGAATTTACCTAGGCGTTCACTATCCTTCGGATGTACTTGTAGGAGCAATAATTGGAGCAGGAACAAGTTATTTGTGTTATAAAGCAAATAAATGGTTACGTCATTAAACAAGTAAAGCCGCAATGTATTGCGGCTCTTGTTTTAAAAATCGTGAATCTACTTATGTAATCCAAAAATTTAGAATCAATTTCAATTCTTTGGTTCCCGAATAAACATACGGGAAAAATCAATAATTTCAGTTGGATTAGTAACAAAGTTTTTAACTCTAAAATTTACCATTGTCATAAAATCTTGATGAAAAAGAGGCATAACAACCGCATCATTTATAATTTGTTGATCACATTGTACAAATAAATTTCTTCGTTTGTTTGGATTACGCTCACGCATTGCAAGCTTAAAATTCATATCAAATAATTTATTAGAATATTTAAATGGATTAGATATCACGGAAGAATTTGAAATGTTTTCACTAAAAAATAAATTTAAAAAATTCTCAGGATCCGGATAATCTGCAATCCAACCACCACGCCACATTTTCGCTTCTCCCGATAAAATTGCCTTGTCACGTGCTTCAATACTACATAAATTCAAGACAACGTTTACACGTAAATTTTGTTTTAATTGTTTACAAACACCTACAGCAGCCTTGTATGATGCTGTTCCAACTTTAGCATTTACAAATAATTTTACTGTTGGAAAACCAGAACCGTTAGGAAATCCAGCTTTGGCTAGTAATTGTTTAGCGCGAACAACATCAAATGGAAAACCTTTAACTAAAGTATCGTTGTAATCTAGAATTTTTGGTACAAATCCATGTAAAGAAGGTGTTCCTTCACCTTGTAAAGTGTTCTCAATCAAATCAAGACGATCAATTGCTAAATTGAATGCTTTTCTTACATCAACATTATTAAAAGGCGGAGTCGTATTTGCAAATCCAAAATACGCAGAACCTAAAGCTTCTCGTATATCAATCTTATGTTTAACAGTCTTACCAGCTATAGCAGTCTTTAAATCTCCTATCATGTTATCTATTTGATCAACATGTATGTCCATTACTAAATCGATTGATTTATTTCGAAATGCAAGCAACTCAGCTTTTTTATCCTTAGAATAACTAACTTCAATATTCGCTAAAAAAGGTAGTTGATTACCTAAATTGTCTTTCATCCAATAATTAGAATTTCTTGCAAGTATAAGTTTATCGTCTGACCATTCTTCTAGTAAAAAAGCACCAGTTCCTACAGGATGTTTACCCAATTCAACACCGTATTTTTCATACGCTTCTTTAGGAAAAATTCCTAAACTATGATGTACTAATAATTTATCAAAACCGATAAAAGAATATGCTAGTTCAATACTTAAGGTATTATTATCGATAACTTTTATAGCACTTAAATTTTTTGGAGCCTCCCCTTTTTTTGAAAGTGTATAATACGATTTTGCACCCTTAATTTTAGAAATAAGCAACCAATAAATCTCATTATCTACCGTTTTACTGCATGCAAACTCCAAAGTGTTTTTTACATCATACGCTGTTAATTCACGTCCTTTATCTCCAGAAAAACATGCATCATCATGAAAAAAAACACCTTTACGTATTTTAAATGTGAACTTAGTTGCATCGTCATTAACTTTGAAACTTTCAGCTATACTTGGAACAATCTCATTCGAAACAGGATCAACTTTCAATAAGGTTTCAAACATTTGACTTCCTACACGTTGACTATAAATACTTGAAGAAGATAATGGTAATAACGTAGTTATTTTTTCAGCAGACATAAAACGGAAAACACCCCCATATCTAGCATTTCCTTTTGCTTTTAAATTTGAAATATCGTTGCTATCAGAGCATGCTGTATGAAACAAAAGTGATAACAGGGTTGCAAAAAATAATATTCTACGCATAAACTTTTAGTTAGTGAAACAAATATATTAATAATACAAAGAAATTATACCAAACTTTCTGCTTAGTTTATATTTTTACTAATTTAGATATACAAAAATACATTATGTTACAAAAAATCGCACTTGAAAAAATTCTGTTCTTAGATATTGAAACAGTACCTCAATTCCCAACTTTCTCACAATTAGATGAAAAAACAAAACAACTATACAATCACAAAACAAAATTTTTACAAAAAGACAACACTACAACAGTAGATGAATTATACGATAGAGCAGGTATATATGCTGAATTCGGAAAAATAATTTGTATATCAGTAGGTTATATTCATGAAGGTCAACTAGGTGAACAAATTCGTTTAAAATCTTTTTACAACGATGATGAAGAAACGCTACTAAAAGAATTTGTTACCCTTCTAGAAGAAAATTATAAATTCTCAATATTATGTGGACATAACGCAAAAGAATTCGACTTTCCTTACATCTGTCGTAGACTTTTAATTCATGGTATAACTTTACCTGCCATATTGGATATTGCAGGAAAAAAACCTTGGGAAATCAACCACCTAGATACCATGGAATTATGGAAGTTTGGAGACTACAAGGCATATACTTCACTCGCATTATTGTGTCATGTTTTTCAAATTCCCACACCAAAAGATGATATTTCAGGGGAAGATGTAGCACGTGTATATTACGAAGAAAAAAACCTAGAAAGAATTAAAATTTATTGTGAAAAAGATGTAGTAGCCTTAATTCAGTTACTTCGAAAAATGATGGGTAAAAGTTTAATAAAAGAAGAAAAAATAATTTTTAGCTAAAAATCAAGGTGCAGCATCAATAACTTTTTTACGTATAACAACTGTTGCTGACTTTGTTACTCCTGGCTCTAATTGAACATAAGAAAATCCTTCATATTCTTGATTACCGATAATAACTTCACCTTTAATATCTAATACTGCTACGCCTGCTTGGCCATCCTTATACATACTAGAAAAATCAAATTCTACGTTACCGTTAGCATTTGTGAAGGAACTGTCTGCTAAGTCACCGTTAGCTGGTGTACCTTGTGTGGATTGCGCGCGAATTACAATTTTAACATTTGCTAATGGTAATTTCTTTTCATTAACTGCTTGAATAATTGTTTTAGTAGGGCCTATTTTTTCACAATTTGTAAAAAACAAAGCAGTAATTATCAAAAATAAAGAGAAATATATTTTTTTCATTTTAATGTAATTAATTTGGAGATGAAAATTTAACTGTCTGAACCTGTGTTGTTCGATATGTAGCACGAACAGCACCTATACCTGAAAACTGATCTTTTTCAACAAAAATTTCAAAATAACCATCTCTGGAAGTTGCTATCTGTGTTGCGAAAAAAGTATCTAAATTAAAAGTGCAAAAACCAGAAGTATTAGTGCGTAATTTATCGGAATGTTTTGCAGTTACTGGATCTGATGAATTACTAGAAATTATTTTAACTTCAACATCTCCTACTAAATTTCCACTAGCATCTCTAACAAATACCTTTAATAAAGATTGAGGTTTTTCACAGCTAGTTAAATTTAAAAAAAACAACGCCAACAACGTTATTAAAAAAGGTCTGAATAAACGATTCATCTAAAGCTAAATTTTAATCTTTCAATCCAAAGTTACATATAAATTTAACGTTGCGTAAAATTTCAATCGTAAAATATTCAAATTGTTCGTCTACAAATATAGATTTATGTAACTTTGAAATACAAAAAAGGAAATAACACTTTCGTAATTCAAAACATATGAAAAATAAAATATCCGATGTTTCAATACAAATCAACTCTTTTGAAATCAATAATATCCTACAGCTTGAAGCATTTCGAATTCAATTTTTAGGGTCAAAAAGTGAAATTAAAAATTTATTTGGGGAATTAAAAACAGTTCCTAATGAAGATAAAAAATCAATTGGTAAAGAATTAAATGATTTGCGTATTCAAGCAGAAGAAAAATATGCTGAACACAAAGAGAAACTGGAAAACAACACTACTTCAAAGGAAGCCATCGATTATTCAAAACCAGGGGAAAATTTCTCCGTAGGTTCACACCACCCGATTTCATTAGTCAGAAGAGAAATTATAGAGATTTTCAATAGAATTGGATTCGTAGTTTCAGAAGGTCCGGAAATAGAAGATGATTGGCATAATTTTTCAGCACTAAATTTCCCTCCTGAACATCCTGCACGTGATATGCAAGACACTTTCTTCATAGAAAAAGGAGAAAACGAAATGGCACTTCGTACACACACTTCATCCGTGCAAGTGCGTGTTATGGAAAATCAAAAACCACCTATCCGCACAATATCACCTGGTAGAGTATATCGTAATGAAGCAATTTCTGCTAGAGCTCACTGTTTCTTTCACCAAGTAGAAGGATTATATATCGACAAAAATGTATCATTTGCAGACTTAAAACAAACACTTTTATATTTTGCAAAAGAAATGTTTGGTGAAAAAGCACAAATTCGTTTACGCCCATCGTATTTCCCATTTACAGAGCCAAGTGCAGAAGTAGATGTATCTTGTTCCATCTGTAATGCGAAAGGATGTAATGTATGTAAATACACCGGTTGGTTAGAAATATTAGGTTGCGGAATGGTAGATCCAAATGTACTCGAAGCTGCAGGGATTGATTCAAAAACCTACACTGGTTATGCATTTGGTATGGGAATTGAACGAATTACGCAATTAAAATACAAAGTGAATGATTTGCGATTATATTCTGAAAATGATGTTCGTTTTTTAAAACAATTTACACCTTCAATTTAATATGGCACTTAACTGGACTGAAATACATTCTGTAGATGAACTACATGAAATTTGGGATAACTCTTTAGAAAAACCAGCTGTTTTTTTTAAACATAGCACACGATGTAGTATTTCATCAATGGCACTTCGGGCTTTTGAACGTAACTGGTTACCGGATGAAACGCAACTATTTTTTATTGACTTAATTGCCAAAAGAGATGTGTCTAATCTTTTAGCTGAACTCAGTAAGGTAGAACATCAATCTCCGCAAATAATAGTAACTAAGAATCAAAAAGTACTATATTCCGATTCTCATGGAACCATTGACGCGGAAAAAGTGCAAAAACTAATTCAATAAAAAACATGTCAAAAGCAAGACGAATTTCGATTATAGTAATTCTTATACTTCTTTTAGGAGCTTATTTTATAATACCTCTTATAGATAATTTTGATCCAAAAACTCCTGTACAAGAAAATGAAATTGAATTAGCACACTTTAATTTCCCAGATGATATTACTCTCAAATATGGTTCTACTAAAACATTAAGTTTTTCTGTTAAAGATAAATCTGTATCTAAAATTGAATTGTTACTCTCTGATAAATTAATACAATCTTGGTCTTCACCTACTGGTAAAATTACATTTGAATTAAATTCATCCAAATTAGTATTGGGTGCACAAGAAATTAAAATAAACATTTTTTCAAAAAACAAACTAGTTTCTGAGGATAGTAGATTAATTCGTGTGTTATCCGATGTAAAACCTCAACAATTAACGGCGAAAGTTGTTTCACTTATCCCACATAACTCGCTTCATTTCACCCAAGGATTAGAATTTTACCAAAACGAATTATTTGAAGGTACTGGTCAATACAACGAAAGTAAAGTGTTAAAAATGGATCTTACTTCTGGAAATATAAAAAAATCGGTTGCTATTGATCCAACTTGTTTTGGGGAGGGTATAACGATTTTTAACGATAAACTATATCAAATTACTTGGAAAGAGCAAAAATGCTTTATATACAATGTAAATACCTTAGAACTTGAAAAAACGATCAATTATGTAGGAGAAGGTTGGGGATTGTGTAACGATGGAAAGAATATTATCATGTCTGATGGATCCGAGAGAATATATTTCAGAAATCCTAACACATTTGAAATAACAAAAACTATCGAAATTTACGATAATATAGGGCCAAAAATAAACCTAAATGAATTAGAATACATAGACGGTAAAATTTACGCAAATGTTTGGCAGGAAAATTACATCCTAGTTATCGATCCAACTATTGGAAAAATTGATCGTGTAATTAACTGTGCATCAATAATTGCTCAAGCTAGGGGAACTGGTGAAGTACTGAATGGTATTGCCTATAATAAAAACACTAAAAAATTGTATTTCACCGGAAAAAATTGGAGTAAAATAGCAGAAGTAGTACTAACAGAAAAGTGATTCTTTAATTTGGATAAAATCCAATTGCTTTTCTAGTTCTATTTAATGTAACTTTCGCAATTTCTCGTGCTTTTTTTGCTCCTTCAGCCAAAATTTCATCTACTTTAGATGGATTCTCTTGGTAATAATTAAATAATTCTCTCTCTTTAGCAAAATGAGTTAGAATTAAATGTAACAATTCAGTCTTGGCGTGCCCGTAACCATAGCCTTTCGTTTTGTAATTTACTTCCATTTGCATACGTTGTTCAGGTGTAGCAATTAATTTAAATAATTGAAAAACATTACATGTGCTTGGATCTTTCTCGTCATCTAATCCTTTAGTGTCTGTAACTATTTTCATTATTTGCTTTTTTAACTCTTTTTCTGGTAAAAAAACATCAATATAATTATTGCGTGACTTACTCATTTTTTGCCCATCAATACCCGGTATAAGTTGTGTTTCTTGCTGCAAATCTTCTTTGGGAATTACAAAAACCTCCCCCATTTTATGGTTAAAACGAGCAGCTACATCACGTGTAAATTCTAAATGTTGCAATTGATCTTTTCCAACAGGAACTATTTCTGCGTCGTATAATAAAATATCAGCAGCCATTAACATGGGATAATTAAAAAGTCCTGCATTAACATCTTCTAAACGATCCGCTTTATCTTTAAAACTATGTGCTAAGTTTAATCGTTGGAATGGAAAATGACACATCAAATACCAAGTTAACTCTGTAGTTTCAGGTACATCACTTTGACGATAAAAAAATGTTTTAGCTGGATCTAAACCAAAAGCTAACCAAGCAGCAGCAGTTTCTTGCGTATTCGCATGTAATTCCACAGGATTTTTGATTTGTGTCAAGGAATGCATATCCGCAATAAATAAAAAAGCTTCATTTGCAGGATTATTAGCCATTTCTATTGCTGGTCTTATTGCTCCTAACAAATTTCCTAAATGTGGTCGTCCTGTACTTTGAACCCCAGTTAATATTCTAGCCATATTATTTACTATATTAAAGTGCGTTTTTAATTTTTTGTTCTAATGCCTTAGCATCCATCCCTCCAGCTTGTCGCCATACTATCTCCCCTTTTCTAAATAAAAGTAATGTAGGAACGCTTCGTATTTTAAATTTAGCAGCTACCTCTTGGTTTTTATCTACATCAATTTTCACTACACGAACAGTACTTCCCATTTTATCTTTTAATTTATCCAAAATTGGATGCATTTGTTGGCATGGGCCACACCAAGTTGCATAAAAATCAACTAAAGTTGGTGTTTCTGACTGAATTATTTCTCGAAATTTTGACATTTTAATGCGTTTTTTTGAGGATTAAACGAAGAAAACATATTCATCCATATCATTCTACTCCAACGATAATTTATTGGTGCAAAAAACAAAGATACTATAGAAATAAGTAAAATATGATACCAAGCATCTGTGTCCGGATAAATTAAATAGGTAAGTATAAATGTTGTTATCGAAATTGCAACGGTTAAACCATAACTTACATACATCGCGCCTTGCCAAAAACCGCCTTCGATTTCAAACTTATGGTTACAATGGGAACATCTAACAGGCATTTTATGAAAATTCTTTAAATCATATTTTGAAGGAGTCAAAAAAGCATTCCCATCGTGACAGATTGGACATTTTTCATACCATATACTATACATTTTAGATCCTTTTTTCATAATAATTAATTAGATGAAATAAAAACGGCACCGTAAATACGGTGCCGTTTGATTACGATAACCGTAAATTATTTATTAGATACCAAAGATGCTTTTAAAAACTCTCTGTTTAATCTTGCAATGTTGTCTAATGAGATTCCTTTTGGACATTCTACTTCACATGCTCCTGTGTTTGTACAATTACCAAATCCTTCTTCATCCATTTGACGTACCATGTTTAAAGCACGTTGTGTTGCTTCCACTCTACCTTGCGGTAATAATGCATATTGGGATACTTTAGCACCAACGAAAAGCATTGCTGAACCATTTTTACATGTTGCTACACACGCACCACATCCAATACAAGCTGCTGCTTCAAACGCTTTGTCTGCATCCTCTTTCGGAATTGGAATAGCATTTGCATCCATCGTTCTTCCGGAAGTGTTTACAGATACAAATCCACCTGCTTGTTGGATACGATCAAATGCACTTCTATCCACTACTAAATCTTTTACTACTGGGAAAGCTGCAGATCTCCATGGTTCAACATAGATTGTATCTCCATCGTTGAACATACGCATATGCAATTGACACGTTGTAGTTCCTGTATCTGGTCCATGTGCACGCCCATTGATATATAAAGAACACATACCACAGATTCCTTCACGACAATCGTGATCAAAAGCTACCGGTTCTTTTTTCTCATTAATTAATTGCTCGTTTAATTGGTCAAGCATTTCTAAAAAAGAACTTGCAGTAGAAACATCGTTTAATGTATATGTTTCCATATTCCCTTTGGAATTACAGTTTTTCTGTCTCCAAATTTTTAGGGTAATATTAATTGTCTTTGCAGCCATATTTTATTTAGTTATTAGCTTTTAGGAATTAGGAAATAGTCCTTTTAACTAAAAGAATATTAATTATTTAATTCTATAGATTTTACACTTAATTTTTTAATAAAAGAGGAAATCATTTTTGATTCTTCTGTTATTAAATACATAATCGATGTATAATCCTCTTCGTTTTTAATAAAATTTAATTTATTAGCTAATAGTAGTTGAGTTTCTAATTCAAATAAGGAACCTCGTGCTATTTTAGTAAAATGCATATAGCTTTTGGTGGAATTTCTACCATAGCCTTCCGCAATGTTACTTGGAATAGAAATAGAACTTCTTTTAATTTGACTTGTTAATCCATATTGCTCTTCCATTGGAAAACTTTTGGTCAATTGGTATACTTTTTCAGTTATATCCATTCCCTTTTGCCAAATTAATAATTCTCTATATGAACTAATTGCAATCATCTATTTTAATCTAATTCCTAACTACTATAGGCTAATTACTATTTATAATTTCTTGCAGCAATTTTAATGAACTCATATTTAAGTTCTTCTTTATGTAATTGCTCTTGTTTGATATCATCACCTTTGTATTCCCAGGCTCCAACGAAAGAAAAGTTTTCATCATCACGCAATGTTTCCCCTTCAGCGTCTTGGTATTCCTCACGGAAATGCCCTCCACACGATTCTTTTCGTTGCAATGCATCCATAGCCATTAATTGTCCTAGATCAATTAAATCTGCTACTCTAAGTGCTTTTTCTAATTGAGGATTTAGTTCATCATTACTGCCTGGCACATATACATCTGCATAAAATTCTTTTTTCAATTGGTCAATCTCATTGATTGCTTCTTGTAATCCTTCTGCGTTACGCCCCATACCAACTTTATTCCACATGATTAATCCTAATTTTTTGTGGAAGTAGTCAACAGATTTTGTACCATTATTTGACAAGAATTTATCAATTTGAGATTTTACATTATTTTCAGCAATTTCGAATTCTGGAGAATCTGTAGCAATTTTACCAGTTCTAATTTCATCTGCTAAATAATTTGAAATTGTATAAGGTAAAACGAAATATCCGTCTGCTAATCCTTGCATTAGTGCAGAAGCACCTAAACGATTTGCTCCATGATCAGAAAAGTTTGCTTCTCCTGTCACAAAACATCCTGGAATAGTAGATTGTAAGTTGTAATCTACCCATACACCACCCATCGTATAGTGTACTGCTGGATAAATTTTCATTGGGGTTTCATATGGATTTTCGTCTGTAATCTTTTGATACATTTGGAAAAGGTTACCATATTTTTCTTCCAACCATTTTTTACCTAATTCGATAATTTTTTCTTCTGAAGGATTGTGATCACCAGCAGCATAAGCTGCTTGCTTACCTTTTGTTTTGATTTCCGTAGAGAAATCTAAGTAAACACCTTCGTTTGTATCATTTTCTTCGATACCACGACCTTCATCACAAACTTCTTTTGCTGCTCTGGATGCAACATCACGTGGAACTAAATTTCCAAAAGCAGGGTATTTTCTTTCCAAGTAGTAATCTCTTTCCTCTTCTTTTAATTCAGTTGGTTTCAACTTACCAGCACGGATAGCTTCAGCATCTTCTTTTTTCTTAGGTACCCAAATACGTCCTGAATTACGTAATGATTCAGACATCAAGGTTAATTTTGCCTGATTAGTTCCATGTACAGGAATACATGTTGGGTGAATTTGAACATAACAAGGATTCGCAAATAAAGCACCTTGCTTATGTACTTTCCAAGCAGCAGTTACGTTACTTCCCATTGCATTTGTAGAAAGGAAATACACGTTACCGTAACCACCTGTAGCCAAAACTACAGCATGTGCAGAATGTCTTTCTAATTCTCCAGTAACTAAGTTACGTGCGATAATTCCACGAGCTTTGCCATCCACCTTAACGATTTCTAACATTTCGTGGCGGTTGTACATTTTTACACGACCTAAACCTATTTGTCTTGATAAAGCCGAGTATGCACCCAATAGTAATTGTTGACCTGTTTGACCTGCAGCATAAAAAGTACGTTGTACTTGTGTACCACCGAAAGATCTATTATCTAATAAACCTCCATATTCACGTGCAAAAGGAACACCTTGGGCAACACATTGGTCAATAATACTCGTAGAAACTTCTGCTAAACGATGCACATTTGCTTCGCGCGCACGGTAATCTCCTCCTTTGATAGTATCGTAGAATAAACGATAAACCGAGTCACCATCATTTTGATAGTTTTTAGCAGCATTGATACCTCCTTGTGCAGCAATCGAGTGCGCACGACGCGGAGAATCTTGAAAGCAAAAAGCTTTCACATTGTAACCCATTTCACCTAAAGATGCAGCGGCAGATGATCCTGCTAAACCAGTACCAACAACAATGATATCGATTTTAGGTCTATTATTTGGTGCAACTAACTTCAAATGATTTTTGTAGTCAGTCCATTTATCTGAAATATTACCTGCTGGTATTTTTGAATCTAATATTGACATAGTAGTATATTTTAATTCGATTAATTGTTCAATTTCCAAATAATTACTGGAATAATAGCAAAAAGTAGAGGGATTAATATTGCAAATCCATTTCCAACATTTTTAATTGTTTCCGTATATTTTGGATGTCTTAATCCTAAAGATTGAAAAGCAGAAGAAAAACCATGCATTAAGTGAAATGCTAAGACCACCATAGCAATTACATAAAATATAACAGCAAATAAGGCATTTTCATT
This sequence comes from Flavobacteriia bacterium, assembly GCA_947463445.1. Lineage (GTDB taxonomy): Bacteria > Bacteroidota > Bacteroidia > Flavobacteriales_D > Crocinitomicaceae > CANHVK01. Next base: position 25,639 of record CANHRS010000004.1, read on the forward strand.
TCCAGGTACACCATTCGTTTCTTTACCCGAGAAAAACGCAAGAACAACCGAATGTAAATCTTTGTATCCTTCTCCGATTTTGATGTTAGTTCCTTTGATGTATAACTCTGTCGTGTTTTTCACATCTATCGCATTAGGATCTGCTGGAATAGGTTGAATAGAAGGCGTATGTGTATAATAAATTTGAGGTGGAACATTTTGTCCCAAATCTTGTGTAGATTCAATTTTGTAGGTATGCAATTGCATATCCGTTCTGACTTTTGCTTTATACCAAAAATTGGCACCATGCATTACGATGAACACTAGAATCAAACTTCCCAATAAAGCCATATTTCTAGAAGACCATGTAGAACTTTTTGTTCCTGCTGCATGGGCATATCCTATAGGACGAGCTTTCTTATTTTCAATGGTTAATAACACACCATCAATAATGTGGAATAAAATGGAAATGTACGTAATCCATGACATCACTTTTATAAGTGGATTGTGTGCCATAAAATAGGCATACTCATTAAAAGCTCTTCTTCCTGATTCGCCAGTATGCGTAATCAATTGAAGGTTACCTAGTAAGTGTCCCACCAAGAAAAGGCAAAGGAACAACCCCGTTGCAGCCATCCAATATTTTTTGGCTAGAGAGGATTTTAGTAGTACAGATTTACTCATAATTAGTTAGAAAATTGTTGAATATTCAATGCAAATTTAATGCTTACTTAAAGACAAAATTCGAATAGATGTTATTTAGATTGATTTTAAATAAACTTAATCCAACTGTATATTTTGTTTTTTTAGGATACTACGTACAACAATTGCAAAAACAGCAAGATACACAAAACACAAGCCACCAATAACAAAGGATTTTTGAATTCCAATAATATCACTTAATTTACCTTGCAAAGGAGGTATTATTGCACCACCTAAAATCATCATAATTAAAAATGCAGAACCTTGAGCTTGGTATTTTCCTAAACCACCAAGCGACAAAGAAAAAATACATGGCCACATAATGGAACAAAATAAACCAACACTTAAAAATGCATATATAGAAACCAAACCAGTTGTTGTAAGCCCAATAACAATTACTAAAACACCTAATAAACTAAAAATCAACAATGTTTTCGCCGGTTTGTTTTTACCTATATAAAAACCAATAATTTGCACTAAAACACAAACTACATAAAAATAAAGTTGTGATACATCATGTCCTGCTAAATGGGTTAAAAACAATACTAGTCCAAAAGCGAACAATGGAATTACTGTTGTAAGTATATTTTTGGTAGATTCTTTTAAATCAAAAGCATGAATAGCACTAGCCCATCTACCAATCATTAAACTTCCCCAATACAAGGCAATAAAAGGAGCAATATTAGATGAATTATAACCGCCAAAATCTTTTTGCTTTAATAATTCCGCTAAATTACTTCCAACAGCAACTTCCACACCTACGTATATAAAAATAGCTAACATACCTAAAATCAATTGCGGGTATCGCATCGCTCCCCAACCTTCACTATTTTTTTTAGCACTCTTAAAAGCAACTAAGAGTCCACTAACAATAACGATTAAACCTAAAGTCAACCAAAACATTCGTTCTTTTTCCAATGGTATCTTTAAATTAAGTACCTCTTGTTCTAATAACTTAATCACATTTGCATTTGAAACCAGACTTTCCTCTGCTTTAATAATTTCACTTTTTCGAATAACTTCTTTTGCTTCAGAACTACGATAGCTATTGAAAACAGGTGCAAAACACATAATTAATAATCCTGTTATAATTAATAAAGCTTTTAAAGCCTTATTGGCATTTTCTGTTTTTTCTACATTTATTCCAGTAGGTAATTTTTTAGAAAGAGAAAACAATGTGGCAATACCAACAAACAATAAACCAACACAGATATACAATATAATTACCTTGTCTAAACTCAAATTTTGAATTTGGCTATCATTCACCGCAACACTACCAAACAAAGCTAGCGCAACAACTAATGGTCCAATAGTAGTACCTAAACTATTTATTCCTCCACCTAAACTGATACGATTTGCACCAGTACTCTCATCACCAAGTGAAATCATAAATGGGTTTGCAGAAGTTTGTTGTAACGAAAAGCCTAGTGCGACAACAAACAAACCAAATAGCATACCAATAAATACATTAAAATATACGGAAACAATCATTGCTCCAGCACCTAGTGCAGAAAAAAGCAAGCCATAAATAATACTTTTTTTATATCCCCATTTACCAACTGGATTAATTCCTTTATTAGAACCTATTGCAAATAATATAAGTGCTCCAACATAATAGGCAAAATAAAACGCAAAGTCTATTAACTGACTTTGAAACTGATCTAACTTAAAGAAATGTTTACAAAAAGGGATGAAAATACTATTTCCTGCTGCAATAAAGCCCCAAAAAAAGAAAACGGTTATTAAGGTAAATAAAGCGCTGTAATTTGTTTTTACTTTTGACATACTTAATATTTTTTTGTCAAAAATAGGAGATTAAAGTAGGATAAACTGCTGAATGAAATTAATTTATGATATATCAAATGTTAATAGACAAATAGAAAATATACTACAACAATTTTTGAATATCTCTAGCTAATTTTTCTACTTCTTTTGCAGAAGTACCATCGTAATAACCACGAATACGTTTGTTTTTATCGATTAACACAAAATTATTGGTATGTATGAAATCACTATTTGCATCCCCTAAGTTTTGAGCTTCTGCAGGTTTAAGTAAAAAAAAGGATTTCCTTGCGAGAGCGTACAACTTTTTCTTTTCACCTGTTAAAAAATGCCATTGTCCACTCTGAGCACCGTATTCTTCTGCATATCTTCTCAATACTGGAACTGAATCAATTTCAGGCTGTACTGTAAAACTTAAAATTTTAAAATTATCAACCCCTTTAAATTTCTTTTGTAAAACTTTCATTTGGGTGTTCATTTGCGGACATATTGTACTGCAGGTAGTAAAAAAATATTCTACAACATATACGGAATTAGCAAGATCTTTATCTGAAATCCTATTTCCATATTGATTCAAAAATTCAAAGGATTGAATTTTATGTCCATACCCCTTTCGTTGTATGGTAGAATCCACTAATTCATTGGTAACATCAATAGGATTAATTATAGGTAGGGATTGTTTTTCACTGTGCTTATTAGACATGAAGATATATGCAACTAAAAAACATATAGCTGCTATAAAAAGTAAAATGTAGATGCGTAATTTCATAAAAATAGTTTGTCTAAAACAATTCAAATTTATGAACTATTTATAGATTAAATTATTTTATTTCAATTTTTAAATGATTCAATAAACCAAGACAATTTTCTTTAGAAAATTTAGCTTTTGTTAATTGATTTCTACTCGGGTCAATGGAAAAATTATAGGAAGTTCTAAAATTGACATTTTTTAATATACTGCCATCAAAAATAGAAGCACTAAAATCACAATTATCAAAAGTGCTATCCGTTAAATCAGTTCCACTAAAATCTACTTCTTGCAAAGAACAGTTTGAAAAATTTGTTGCCTTTAAAATTACTTTATAAAAAGAAGCAAAATTTAAGGAACAAGATTCAAACAAAACAGAAAACAAAAAAGGATTAACTTCTTCAAATTTCAACCCCAATAATTTACATTGTCTAAATTGAACATCTTTAAAGCTGGTATTAGCAATCTTTACATTACTCAAATCGCACGCTTCAAAAATACATTCCGAAAAACTGTAATTGTTTAAATTTAATTCGTTAAATCCACATTGTATAAAATGACAATTATCGTATTCCGCTTTCTCTAAAGTTGTAATAGCTTTAATCGTTTGATCGTCTATTCTATTCATCCTAGAAGCTTATATGCATCAAATGAAAATTGTAATTTCTTTGGAAAAGAATTGATAACACACTGATAGGAATGGAGAATTAGTTCTTTCAAAAAATTATCGTCTATCGATCCGTCTAACACAATAGTATTCCAATGTTTTTTATGCATGTGCCACCCTGGAATTATGGAGGGATATGTTTCCCGTAACTCCATTGCTCTTTCAGGATTACATTTTAAATTTACACTTTCAAAACAATCTATGTTTGTCAAAGCAAACATCTTGTCTTTTACTGTAAACACAAGCGTAACGTTATCAAAAGGTGTTTTCTCACCCGTAAAAGGAAGTGAAAGACAAAAATCTCGAAACGATTCAATGTGCATCTCCTTAATTTGAAAATTTGAAAATGAACATAGTGGATATTCTATTTTACTTTAGTGAAAAATGCTTTCGCTTGTGCGTCAGCTGGATCAATTTCTTGAACTACAGTAAAATAAGACTTTGCTTTCTCCAAATCTTTTGTAGTGGAACTAAAATAAAAGTCACCTAAATACTTACAAGACTCTAACACCATGGATTTATTAGAAGAAGTTGTTCTTTCTTCAGGCTTTATCATCTCAAAAGTTTTCTCATAATATGGTTTAGCTGGAAATGATTTATCTGTTAAATTCCCAAAATAAATAGAACGCGCTTTCCAATAATATCCAGGAGTAAATGTAGGAGATTTTGCAATTACCTTTGAAAAAGCACTATCCGCAAGAATGTATTTTTTTGGACCAAAGAAATATGCTTTTCCTAAATCAAAATATTCCGCCGAAGTCAAGCCACTTACTTTCAATTTTTCTTCTAAAACATCAATTCCTTTTTGATATTTTTTTGATTTTAAATAAGCTTTCGCAATTACTGGTAATATCTCGCCTTTTTTAGTTTCGTCTATAGCTATTGCTTTTTCATATTCAATTACTGCTAAGGAATCTTTGTTAGCCGCTTGAAGTAATTGTCCTCTGTATTTGTAATCTAAAAAATTGATTTTATCCTGCGGTACTTTTTTAAAGAAGACATCGGATGTTGCTAAACCTTTATCAATATTTGTTTTATCAGTCATTGATTCAGCATAAGAAAAAGTCAACATACGATCTAAATAAAAACTCGTAAAACCAGTTGCTATCAAATTATTTGCCTCCGTAATAACTTCTGCATATTGTTTTCCTTTATACAGCGCTGTAATATATCTGTAACGTGCTTCTTGACTATTATTTAATTCTAAATATTTTTTCCAATTCTCAATTGCTTTATTTGCTTTGTTTGCATATTTCAGATACAATTCTGCATTTTCACGGTATGCAGGTGCATACGTTGGATCGATACTTATCGCTTTCGCAAAATTTACATTTGCAGCCGAATCTGAATTTACGCGGGTATATAATTTCCCAATACGAACTAAACCACGTGGAGATTTAGGATTAATATCTAAAACATCGTTATAATTTTTGATTGCTTCGTTTGGATTAATTGGTTCACTAGTAAGATAAGCGTCTCCTAATAACAAGAAATTAAATTCATTTTTGGGATCTACCTTTACCGCCTGCGTTAATAAAGCAATAGATTCAGTAGTATTAGGAAAATCAGATGTCAAATACGCTTTAGCAATCATACGAATTACTTCCGCATTTTTGTTTTTCGTCTTGGTTAATACTTCTGTAAATAATGCTTTAGCTCCCGCAATATCTCCTTTAATTAATTTTGCTTTTCCGGCAGCAACAGAAGAAATAGGATTCAAAGCATCTTTCTCCATCGCTCTGTTCCAATAAACAACGGCAGAATCAATCTCTTTTTGCGCATAGAAATTTTCTCCTAAATAAAAATAATTATTCGCGTTTGTTGGTTCAGCTGCAATTAGGATACGGAACTCTTTTTCTGCTTCTGTAAAGAATTCGTTGTCGGTATTTTTAGTTGCGTTTTGTAAACTTTGTCCAAATGCTGTACTAGAAGCAACAAGAAGAATACCACTAAAGATTTTATTTAATTTCATATAGGTTGTTTTTAATGCTTAAAGCAAATTTCTTGCCGAAAAAATATTGCTCAAATTTAATAGATTTTTCGTTTTTATTGACCGGTAAATTGAATTAATCTTACAGGTGAATTTGCAGGTACTAATCCTGCCTGTTGAATGATCGTCTGACCAATTTCATTTTTCATGAATAATACAAATCCAGCATGTAGACCTGACCTCCTACCTTTGTTTATCATCCAAATATCTCTCGTTAGTGGATATTCGTGTGTATACATAAAACCGTTATAAGGTTGAAAGTAAGAGGACCTTTTATCCTTTGCAACAGCCATCACCTTTATTCCTTTTAAAAAATCTTGTGTATCAAAATCATCGTCATCACTAATCCAGTTTAGGCCAATAATTCCCATTGCATTTGGATTTTTCTTTACAAAATTGATTACTTCCTCGTTCGATTTAGCAGCAAATATTGCTTTATTGTTTGCCTGATTGCCACATAATTTGGTTAAATAATTAAAATTTGCAGAATTTGGTTTGTCGTATACGACTTTAACACTATTACCGCTAGATTTCCATGTAGAATTTTTTCCCGTTAGCAAGGCTTTTAATTCATCTACTGTAATTAACGTGTCTTTGTTGGATGGGTGCACAATCAAAGCTATTGCATCCACTGCCACTTTTTCGCTACGAACTTCAATTTTGATAGAACGTAAGTACTTTAGTTCTTTCTCTTCTAAATCTCGAGAAATAACAATCGTTTTTGCTTTACGATCATACATTGCTTGGATGATATCGTTTTCCGTTTGGTACCTAGGAATAATCTTGGCTTTCGGATACTGACCTTGAAACGTTGAAATAGCAGTTGTAAATAATGGTTTAAATGCTTCTTCGATATAGACTACCGCTTTTCCACGACTATGCGTTTCCGTTTGATATGCTAAAGGATTTTGTTGGTGATGACAAGCAAGTATACCAAAAATGCTTAACACTAAACTTACAAAAAGAATTTTTTTATTCATACAGGCTTACTTTTTAATTAATCGATATACTTTATATATTCTAAATACAGCATAAATAGATAAAAGTATGGTAAGAACTGTTCTTTTAGTACCAATTAAACGATCAGAAAATAATTCTGTAGCACTCAAATAATAAACCAATACCAAACAAATCAGAATGGTAGTGGACGATAATAGTGCATTAATATACTTCATAGCTTTGAAAAAAAAATCCCCAAACAATTGCTCGTTTGGGGATATATTATGTAATACTATACTTATTCACCAATTAAGATTGGAAGACTAAATCTAGAACGAACTGCTTTACCGTTGTTCTTTCCAGGTTTCCAACGAGGCATAGAACGAACAACTCGAATTGCTTCTCTATTTGCTTCTGGAGACAAACCTCTAGCTACCTCAACATTTGAAATAGAACCATCTAACTCTACAACGAAACGAACAATGATTTTACCTTCCACATCTGCTGCAGCATCAGGATTAAAGTGTGTACTTACGAAATCACTTGGTTTTCCGCCAGGAAATTCCGCATCTTCCTCCACAGCTTCGTAAATCTGTTCTACTTTTGGAGCTTCAACAACAGTCTCTGCTGGTCCAACAGCTGCATTAAAAGAATCATCACTACCTTCTTGATCTTTAGTAGATACTGTAGTAGTTTCAACATCTATTTGCGTCTTAGGTTCTGTATCCACTTCCACATCCACAATTACTGGTGGAGGAAAGGCTACTAATTTTTCCACTTCAGGGACTGGTGGTTCAGGTGGTGGTGGTGGTAATTCTTCATCTGGTTTAGCTGGAGGAATCGTTGTAACATCTACTGGTTTAATTTCCACTACTTCTTCAGGTATACTTTTAATGTAGTTAAAAATCCCAAAAGACAAACCTAACGTAGCAACAAAGCTCACCAATATAATTACCATACGCTTGTCGTAATCTCTACGCATCGTATAGGCACCGTATTCTTTATTTCTGTCAGCAAAAACAATTTCGTTTCGGTCTGCAGAAGTTACTTGTTGCCAATTTCTCGCCGAGAAATAGTCGTATAGAGAAATCCCTGCTACGATCAATGCAACTATTAATACTACTGTCATTCGCTTTTAGAGTTTAGCTTTTAATAATTCTGCTTCACTTTTCATTAATTCTAACGGAGCAACAACACCTATTTGAGCGATTTTTACTTCATCTACTAAATCAATAAAGTTCTCACAGGTTGTTTTATCATCCGTTTTAATTAACACTTTTAAAGCTTCTTTTTTAGACATAAATTGATTCAACATTCTTTCGTATGTTGTATCGGCAATTTGTTTGCGTTTTAGCTTTTCATCAAGTAATAATTTTTCTTTTATCACAAATGCATTTTTATCCGCTAATAATTTACGCAATCCTTTTGGATCTGAAGGACTAAAGTTAGTTTCTTCAAGGATAGTAACTGGTTTACCGTCAGGATTCCCTGGTGCATAAAATTGACCTGTGTAATAAAAAACTTTGTCTTTCGTCAATAAGAAAGTTATACCATTATTAATTGGCAATGGTTTTTCAAGTGGTTTATCTTCAATCTTTGCTGGGTAAGTTAAACTCATTACTTTTGGTTTACTAAAGGTAGTTGTCATTACGAAGAACGTAAGCAACAAGAAACCTAAATCCACCATTGGAGTCATATCGATTCGCGTGGAACCTTTCTTGGGTCTTTTCTTACCGCCTTTGTCGTGGCCGCCGCCACCTTCTGCTATTTCTGCCATTTTAGTAAGTTTTTATTTAGGAGCTTTCTCCGCAGATGTAATAAAGTTCAAGTTATTCAAATTCAAATCTCTGAAGATGTCTATTACTTGTTGTGCAAATATATATGCAGCTTTACCATCTACTTTTAAAATGAACTTTGGTTTAAAATCATTTGCATTTGGTTTGTCACCTTTCATTTCTGCTTCTAAGAATTTTGTTTGCCCTGTATTCAGAGCAGCAATATTCCCGTAATAGATCCAATCTTTTAATTCATTTTTCAATGAATCTGTAGGAATTCCTATAGTATTAAATCTTTTACGTTCTTCACTAGTTAAATCCAAATACTGTGGTAATTCTTTCATAGAACAACCAAAACTAGTCATAATTGTAAACTTTTTGGTTTGTTCTTCTGTAAGACCTACTTTGTATTTAGAAGCCATGTTTTGTAACATTTCTGTTCTAGCATCCGAGTGGCTTAAATTCAAAAACACACGTCCACCTTTATCAATTGTTACCGTCAAGTTGTTTTCAGGAATAATTTTTTCACTGATACTTGAAGGAGTTGTTACATCCACTGGATCTGTTTCTCTTGGAATAGCAGCAAGCATAAAGAAAGTCACAAGCAAGAATGCCAAGTCAACCATCGGCGTCATGTCGATCGATGGTGAATGTTTTGGTACTTTAATTTTAGGCATTGTTTGTTGTATTTAAATTGCTAACTATTCTTATTTCTTTTTAGTTCTTGCGCTAAAGTTTTGAGCGATAGAATGACTTGCTTCATCCATACTGTACGTCAACGTATCGATTTTAGTAGAGAAGAAGTTATAAGCAATAATTGCTAACGTAGAAGCTAAGATACCTAAGAATGTATTTACAAGTGCTTCAGAAATACCTGTTGCTAACTCTGCTGGATCTGGAGCCCCACCTGCCATTGCAGCGAAGGCTTTGATCATCCCTAATACCGTACCGATCAAACCAATTAATGTAGAAACGGATGCAGAAGTAGAAAGAATACTTAAGTTTTTAGAAAGCATTGGTAATTCTAATGCTGTTGCTTCTTCTAATTCAGACTTAATAGCTTCTACTTTTTGTTCATTATCTAATGTTTCATCAGAAGAAACAGTTTCAAATTTTGTCAAACCAGAACGAACCACGTTAGCTAATGAACCTCTTTGCGCATCACACGCTTCAATTGCTTCATTGATTTGATTGTTATCTAATTTTTCACGGATATCTTCTACGAATTTATCCGTTCTTCCTTTACCTTTTCCTTTTGCCAAAGTAATGAAACGCTCAATAGAGAAAATCAAAACGATTAAGTTCATTGCAATTAAGAAAGGAACGATAAATCCTCCTTTGTGTGCAATTCCTAAGAAGTTACCTTCTAAAGGCTCTGCTGACGGATCATTATCCACGAAATTTGCAGGATTACCAAGTACGTATACGTACAAAATAATACCAATTAAAATACATAAGGCAACTGTAACCGTTGCAACTAATGAAGTAAATCCTCCTGATGTCTTTTGTTTTGTGCTCATCACTTTTAAATTTTAATTTAAATTTTTAATTTTTTTTCAATTTATGGTTACAAACATACATAAAACTTTTTCTAATTCAAACAAGATAAAAATCGTTTTTTTGTATGTTAATAATATCTTAACGTAAACTATAAAGAATACGTGTAACTAACTGCACATTCTAGATCATTTTCAAAATGCGTTAGAAGAAATTTAATTACTCAAATTCGGTATTGGATTATATTTCGCTATTAAGAAACTATTTTTGCAGTAATTTTGCAACATACTTACCAATAATATCGAATTCTAGGTTAACATAATCTCCTATTTTCAATTGATGAAAATTGGTATTTTCATATGTGTAAGGTATAATGCATACAGAAAAAGTTTGTTGTTCTGAATCGACAACTGTTAAGCTTACTCCATTGATAGTGATTGAACCTTTATCCACCGTTACGTGCATTGGAGCAGAATATTCAAATGTAAATTTCCAACTTCCATCCTGATTTTCAATAGATTTACAAACCCCTTTTGTATCAACGTGCCCTTGCACAATATGACCATCCAAGCGACCATTTAATTGCATACAACGTTCTACATTTACTTTTGTGTCGATATCCCAAAACCCAATATTCGTTTTTTGAATCGTTTCTAGAATTGCAGTTACAGTATATGTATTGTTTTCAATTGCTACTACAGTTAAACATATACCATTATGGGCAACACTTTGGTCTACTTTCAATTCATTCACAAATTCAGATGTAAACGTTATATGTACGTTTTCATTTTCTTTTACAATTTTTTTTATTGTTGCTAATTGTTCAATAATTCCTGTAAACATATTGAGTAACGAGTTAAGAGTGACGAGTTAAGTTCCGATAACTATTTGGAAATTAGTTAAAAATTTATTTAGCGTGTAATCCAACTACTTGGATTCATACGATTAATTTGACCATTAGATACTTGATGAATTTCAAAATGGGAAATGGAAAGTGCTTCGCCATCTATTGACAGCAGCGAACCTACAGCTTGTTTCGTTTTTATTTTCGACCCGACTCCAACATATACTTCTTGTAAATTAGAGTAGACTGTTCTGTAGTTACCATGTTTAATAATTACAATTTTTCCTGCTCCAGGAATAGAGAGAACACTAGTAACTTCTCCATCAAAGACGGAACGCACATTCGCATTTCGATGTGTACTAATATCTACCCCATTGTTATTGGTGTAAATTTCTTTAAGTTTTGGGTGAGGTTGACGACCATATCCTTCCGTAATGGTACCTCTTTCTACTGGCCAAGGCAATCTACCTCTGTTACTTTCAAAATTTTGATTTAATTCTACCTCTCTAGTTTCAGAAATAGTAATGGTTTTCTTTGGTGTTTCAGACGCTATGGAATTCGATGAAGTTGTCACTGATTTTTCTCCTTTTACGTTAGTCTTACTATTCGTGGTATTTTGAGTAGCAACATTTGTATTATTTTTTTGTGTGTTTTTACGTTCGTTAGCTTTTCTTCGAGATTCTTCTGCAGCTAATTCAGCGCTAATTGCTTCTTTAATTCGTTGTTTTAAAATAATTTTTTTGTTTTCGATTAATTTCATTTCAGCAGCCAATTTATTTTCTGCTTTTTTTAATTTATCGTAATTTATTTCTTGTTCTTTTTTATCAACCAATAAATCTTCTTTTTCTATTTTCTTTTGTTCTGCAATACTAATTTTACTTTGTTTTTCTTTTTCTAATTCGGTTTTTTCATTAGAAATCAAACGTTGATGCTGAACGATTATTTGTTTTTGTTTACGTTGTAATTCCGCAATTTTAATTAGATATTTTTTTCTTTTGACAGCTTCATTATAATTTTTAGCGGCAAAAATATACATCCACTGTCCCTCCTTGCTTCGATGTTTATAAGCATATAGAAGAAGTTCTTTATATTGATATATCAAATGTTGTAACTTTTCTTCTAAATCGATAATTTGTTGTTTTTTTTGATCGATTTTAAGTTCCGTAGAACGTATTTGACTATCAAAGTTTTTTAACAATTCTTCCCGATATTTTACTTGATTTTCAAGTACACGCAATTCACTTAAAGTTGCCTCCGTATTTAATTTTGCTTTCTTAAGCAAACCTTTTGTTACAGAAATGCTTTTCTCTAAACGTTCTTGTTCTTTTCTTAGTTTTTCGCTGTTTTTTTGACTCCATCCAGCACTATGTATACCCAGAAAAAAGGTCAAAATGAACAATTTAATTACAAGATTCATAGTTTTCCGGTATTGTAAAATAAATTTCTTGTTCTTGATTTACTTCAATCTTTTCGTAATTAAGCCTAATAAATATATTATTTTTTTTGGTAGAAATTTGAATATCTACTTCTTGTGGAATCAAATAGTTTTCAATTAATTTTTTTGATTTATAATTAATTACGACAAAGGTAGAATCTTTATTATTTTCTATCTCCAATTTTTTAATTCCTAAACTATCATTCGAAAAATAATATTTTAAAATAAAGTCATCAAAATTTTTACGTTCCATTTTTTTAATTTCTCTTTTCCTGTGCGAGGAAACAATGTAGCTATATGGGTCGTGAATTTGATAATACTTTTGTAGGGGTTGGAATCCAAGAGGATTTGCTAGTAGCAATTCTTGGATATTATTGAGATCAAAATCAACACCAAATTCTTGTTTTAACAACTTCAATGTTGTTTTTACATAACATTTATCTTTTTTATTGGTAAATTGTAGTGAATCTTTCGTGATGATTGAATTCACTAATGGAATTCCAGCGTAGGTAATCATGGCTGTGATAGCACTATCATTTATAATACGAACAGATGTTTTAAACGAAAGTTCTTGATTTGTGTCTTTGAAGGAAGTAGCTATTTTAGAATAAAAAGTCTTTGGTTTCTTTTTTGAGAGACTATCTAGTATGGCAACTAAATCCGCAGTTCTTTTACGTTCTACCTTTACTAAGGGAATTTCTCCAATCATTTTTTTTGCACATGAAGTTATACCAACACATATACACATCAAGATGATTAATGTGTTAAAAAACTGCTTCATAATAGTGTTTATTTTCTATTTTTTTAGGTAGAATCGAATTTTTAGACCCTTTTTCCAATGCTAATTTCCAATATATCAATGCCTCGTTGCTATTTCCTAATTTATACTGACAATCTCCAATATGTTCTAAAATAAGCGGTTCCTTTTGGGTGATTTTTTGAGCTTGTTGAAATAGGGATAATGCGCTTTCATATTTACCTTGTTGAAAAAGCACCCAGCCATAGGTATCTATAAAATGGGAATCATTTGGAGAGACCGCGAGTACTTCTTTAATCATTTTTTCAGCTTTTTCTAAATCTAATTTCACATTTGCCAGGTAGTATGCGTAATTATTCAAATTAAGTTGGTTAGTTGGAGCTAGTTCGATTGCTTTTGTGTAACTGGTATTTGCCTCTGTATATTGCGTGTTTTTGAAATAAGCTTGCCCTAATTGTGCGTAAAATTCTGCTTTTAACTCTAGATTTTTACCCGTATATTCTTTTCCTATCTCTAGCAAATCAATTGCTTCTGTATATTTTTTTAATTGATTAGCGCTAACACCAGCCAATAAATACAATTTATTTTTTGTTGGAAATAATTCTATCGCTTTTTTAGCATCTAGATATAGTTGTTCGTATTGGCGGAATTCATATTCCATAATAACCACTTCCTCCCATATGGAATAATGGGAAGGGTCTAAACTAATAGCCTTTTGATACGATGCTAATGCGGATGTATCGGATCCATTTTTGCTTTGAATATCCCCTAGTAGAGTAAACACCTTCGCTTCTGTTGGATGATCTATCGTTAACTGTTGTGCCAATTCGAGTACTTGATCATCTACTTTAACTTGTTTGTCTAGAAAATATGAAATAGATTTTGCTTTCGTTTGCAAGTCAATTTCAGGACATTGAAATGCTAGCTTTAATTCTTTATATGTATTTAGTTTATCCCCTCTTTCTAGGTAATACTGTGCTAATGTTAGGTGCACGTTACCATTTTTCGGGTCTGACTTAGCCAATTTAAATAACAATTTAACAGCAGCATCCTCATTTTTAGTTTCAAAATAAAAATCTATTAATTGAGCTAATAGTTCATTTTCAGATGGGAATTTCTCAATTGCTTGTAACAAAATTTGTTCGGCTACTTTATCTTCATGTAAGTAGCGTTTAATCTTATATTTTTCAATACAAATCTCAGGAGTTTCCCCCATTGCGATTTGTAATTGCTCCATCGTTTCAAATGCTTCTTTTAATTTATTAGATTTCAATAAACATTCGGAATAATTAATTAGCCAATCCGGATTACGGGGATTAATTTTTAAGAGTTTTTGATAGGTTTGTGTAGCAAGTTTGTAATTGTTTGTTGCTAAATATTTCAATGCTAAATCTTGAGTATAATATACATTTCTAGGGTCTAAAGCAGTAGCTTTTTCAAGGGCTGCAATAGATTTTTCTTTTTGATTTACATAACCATATAATTCCGACAAAGCAAAATAAGCAGCATCATCATTTTTGTTTTGAATGATACATGCTTCAAAAATAGTTATTGCATTTTCGTATTGTCGACGTTCCTTAGTTCTAACTCCTTCATGAAATAATTCAATATAGCGAGGAGAAAATGAGGTGTTTTGTTGCACAACTTTTTTAGAAGTACTACAAGCACTTATGAATGACCCAACAAATACGAAAAGTATAAAAAACCTCATTAAGCAATTGTTGAGAAATCTCCTAAACTAATATCAGCGATAGAACCTTGATATTTCGCATGGTTTCCAATCATTGAATCTTGCAACAATGCGTTTATGACTGAAGATTTATTTTGAATAATTGTATTTTTAACAATCGAATTTTCTATGACAGAGTCTTTACCTATAGATACGTGCGGTCCAACAATTGAATTTACAATTTTGACATTTTCACCTATATAGCAAGGAGGGATAATTACGGCATTTTCAGATATTATATCGTTTGCGATGGTATTTAATCCTTTGTCTGCGTCATATTCAAGCACACGTTGGTTTGTATGGACAGTCACTTCCTTGTTTCCGCAATCCAACCATTCTTCCACTTTACCTGGTTTAAACTTATTTCCAGACTCCGTTAATCGACGTAAAGCATCAGGAAGTTGGTATTCTCCGCTTTTGATTATCTTATTTTCCAGTAAAAATTCGATCTCTTTTTTTAGATCTTCCCCTTTTTTGAAATAATAAATTCCAATCATTGCTAAGTCAGATACGAATGTTTGTGGTTTTTCAACGAAATCAATGATTTCATTGTTCTCATTTAATTGAACAACCCCAAAAGCAGAAGGGTCTTCAATTTGTTTTACCCACAAAATTCCATCAACGGATGCATCTAATTTAAAATCTGCTTTAAAAAGTGTATCCGCAAATGCTACTACAACAGGCCCTTCCAATAGTTCTTTCGCGCAATATACAGCATGGGCAGTACCTAGAGGTTGCTCTTGATAATAAATAGATCCTTTAGCTCCAAGATTTTCAGCCACTTGAATTAATTCTTTTTCAACTTCGGCACCAAAATCACCAATAACGAATGCTATTTCGTCAATTTTGTCCGAACAAATGGATGCAATATCCTCCACCAGTCTATGAACAATTGGTTTTCCACCAACGGGAATTAATGGTTTTGGTATTGTCAAAGTATGAGGGCGTAGACGACTTCCTCGTCCCGCCATAGGTACGATAATTTTCATAGTAGTATTATTTTTTTCCAGTACTTCCGAATCCTCCTTCTCCCCTTTCGGTTTCATTAAGTGATTCTGTTTCATACCAGACTGCTTGTTCGACTTTTGCAAAAACTAATTGTGCGATTCGATCTCCGGAATTGATTTCAAAAATTTCAGAGGAATGATTTATAAGTATTACTCCTATTTCACCACGATAATCTGCATCTATTGTACCAGGTGAATTTAAGACTGTTATACCATTTTTAAGGGCTAAGCCTGAACGAGGTCTAACTTGTGCTTCATATCCTTCCGGAATTTCCAAAAATAGTCCTGTTTTAATTAATTTTCGTTCACTAGGGTTAAGTGTACATTTTTCCTCGATAAAGGCACGTATATCCAACCCAGCAGAAGCAGAAGTTTCGTAGGAAGGTAATGGATTATTTGATTTATTTATTATTGCGACTTTCATGTATTTACAATACGTTGTTATCTGAATTAAACATGTAGGTTTTTTCCGCTTTCCAGCACAGCCTCTTTTAGAGATTGCATATAAGCTTCTAGTGTTTTTAGTAAATTCTCATCACTTGTAGCAATCATTTTTGCGGCAAGAATTCCAGCATTTTTGGCAGCATTTAAAGCAACTGTGGCA
Organism: Flavobacteriia bacterium; assembly: GCA_947463445.1. GTDB lineage: Bacteria > Bacteroidota > Bacteroidia > Flavobacteriales_D > Crocinitomicaceae > CANHVK01. Next base: position 42,094 of record CANHRS010000004.1, read on the forward strand.
ACAGGAATACCATTTGGCATTTGTAAGATAGATAAAATACTATCCCACCCATCAATGGAATTACTAGACTTAATTGGAACTCCAATCACAGGAAGTGGTGTTAGAGAAGCAGTCATACCAGGTAAATGTGCAGCACCACCGGCACCAGCAATAATTACTTTTATACCTCGTTTATGTGCATTTTGCGCATATTCAACCATTAATTCAGGCGTACGATGGGCAGAAACAACGTTGATTTCGAAGTCAACGCCAAATTCTTTCAAAATATGTGCTGCATCTTGCATAATCGGTAAATCCGATTTACTCCCCATAATAATTCCAACTTTTGCCATTCTTGATTTTTTTAACAAATGTAAGTACTTTCCACCGTGTTTACTCAATAAGGAATGGAAGTTCTGAAAAGTAAAATGTTAGTATAATCGATTTTTTGTTCAAATCACAACCTTTTTGAATAAATACGTCTAATAAGAAATTAGTGATTATATTCAATCAAAATTTAACTGACATGCAAAAAACATTTGTATTATTCTTATTTACGTTATTGATTTCAATTACGTATGGTCAACTTTTACCATGTGGACAACATATTTATTTTCAAGAACAATTGAAAGACTCTTCCTTTCGAGCAAACTATGCATTAGAGAAAGAGATACAAAAAAAAGTATTGCATGAAATGTTATTGAACCCATCTCTAAAAAGAGGGATTGTGTATAAAATACCTGTCGTATTTCATATTTTACATTCCAATGGTGATGAAAATATTTCGAAAGAACAAATTGTCAATCAGGTGGCTATATTAAATAAAGATTTTCGTTTACTAAACGCAGATGCGAAAAATGTACATCCAGAATTTAAAAATATGCCAGCCGACGTTGAAATAGAATTTGTTTTAGCAACCAAAGCACCTAATGGAGCATGTTTTTCCGGGATTACTCGGACTTATACACCCAATGCAACAACTAATGGAGCTGAGCAAGTAAAATTAATTAAGTCGGGTAACGATGTGTTTAAAGGAGAATGGACAGGATATAAATACTTAAACATATTTGTTAGTACAGGATTAAATGGACCTGCAGGTTATGCATATAAACCATATGGAAATGGAAATTTTATGGAAAGTGGTATTTATATATTGCATAGATATATAGGTAGTATTGGTACAGGTAGTACTTATACTAGCCGTGCATTAACACATGAAGTTGGACATTGGTTAAATTTAGATCATACGTGGGGTCCGAACAATAATCCTGGAGACACAACTAGTTGTGGTACGGATGATGATGTTGTAGATACACCTAATTGTATTGGGGATAAAAGCATTTGTAATTTAGATGATAAATTTTGTGGACCCCGTGCAAACGTGGAAAATTTTATGGAATATTCCTACTGTAGTAAAATGTTTACGCAAGGACAAGTTGAACGTATGCGTGCTGCCTTACTGTCTACCGTAGGTAGTAGAAATATACTTAGTAGCACTCAAAATTTAACTGCTGTTGGTGCAAATAACATAAGTATATGTAAGGTAGATTTCATAAGTAAAAATGCACAAACCTGTGAGGGAGGTCAAGTTTCATTTACAGATATTTCATACAATGCTCCTGTATCGTGGTTATGGAGTTTCCCAGGCGGAACACCAAGTAGTTCCACTTTACAAAATCCAGTAGTGACATATTCAAATAAAGGAAATTATGCCGTTACACTTACTGTATCCGATGGAAAAAACTCCAAAACTGAAACTAAATCTAATTTTGTTTCTGTGTTAAGTGACCTTAGAGTTTTACCCTTTGTAGAAACATTTACTTCCTACACATCTTTATCTAATGCAAGTTTTTGGAACAATTCTAATCTTGGTAATAATCAAAGTTTTCAATTATTTACAGGTGCTGGCTATTCCGATAATACTTGCTTGAAGCTAGCTAATTTTGTTGAAAATTCCGTAAGTACTGACGAACTTACTTCCAATGCTATCGATTTGTCTAAAGTTACCAGTCAAGGTTTAATTACACTTACTTTTCGATATGCATACCGTAAAAAAAATAGTGCCAATTCAGAAGTATTACGTGTATCTATGTCAGGTGACTGTGGTTCAAACTGGAATATACGAAAAACCTTATCTGGAGCAAATTTATCTAGTTTAGTAAGCACAACTGATTGGACTCCAACTTCTATTTCTGATTGGACTACCGTTCATGTTACAAACATAAATAGTAGTTACTGGAATGCAAATACTAGAATTCGTTTCTCATTTGATGGTAGCGGAGGTAATAACTTCTATTTGGACGATATTAATTTATATCCTTCCAGTCCAACGAACTCTTTATTTTTAGGGTTAGACGAGGTGAAAAATTCCGAAGAAATAAAAGTCTTTCCAAATCCAACAGATAAAGAATTATCATTGGAATTCCAACTTAATTCATCGCAAAATATTGATTATGAAATTTTTGATATTCTAGGAAAGAAAATATTTAATAATTCTATTCAAGCAGCAGCAGGAAATAATTTACTAATAATTCCAACCAAAGATTTACTTGAAGGTAGTTATTTTATAAAATTACACTTTGGAAGTGAAGCGGTTGTGAAATATTTCCAAGTTGGAAGAGAGTAAGGTTTGAGTGACGAGTGAAGTGTGACGAGTGAAGCAGAATGGGATTTAAAGTATTGCTGTTGGGAGATACAAAACATTGCTGTTGGGAGACGCAAATTATTTCTATTGGGAGACGCAAAGTATTTCTATTGGGAGATTCAAAGTATTGCTGTTGGGAGACGCAAAGCATTGCGTCTTTACGATAGCTTATCGGAGAGAATGCGCATTTCGATAGCTGGGGATATTTTCTCATAGACGATATTGTATACCGCTTCGATGATTGGCATTTCTACTTGGAATTTTTTATTGATTTCCATCAAGCATTTCACTGCATAGTAGCCTTCTGCAATCATTTCCATTTCTAGTTGTGCACTTTTTACGGAATATCCTTTCCCGATCATAAAACCAAAAGAACGATTTCGAGAAAATTTGGAATATGCTGTAACTAGTAAATCACCCAAATATGCACTCGACTTAACATCTCGGTGAATTGGACTTACTACATCAATGAAATTTTCAATTTCTTGAATCGCATTGGAGATCAATACAGATTGAAAATTATCTCCATATCCCAAACCAGAGCAAATCCCGGAGGCAACTGCGTAAACATTTTTTAGTACTGCTGAAAATTCAGTTCCAAAAAGATCGTCTGAAACAGTAGTTTTAATATAACGACATGCTAATGCATGTGCCATTGTACTTGCTATCAATTCATCTTGACAAGCGATTGTTAAATAGGATAAACGCTCTAGCGCAACTTCTTCCGCATGACATGGACCACAAATAATACCGATTTTATGATATGGAACACCAAAGGTTTTATGAATGAAACGTGCTGGAATAGCATTAAATTCAGGAATTATTCCTTTTACTGCTGAAAAAACTACTTTTCCATCGAATAAAGATTTGTCGACGTTTTCAAATAATTTTGTTAAAAATGCGGAAGGCGTAGCGATAATTATATATTGCGCTTCTTTCAGAATTTCTTCCAGATTACTAGATACTACTAATTTTTCAGTATCAAACTCTACAGACTGTAGGTATTTTGGATTGTGTTTGAATTTCAAAATATGATTCACTTGTTCTTCAGAACGAACAAACCAATATACTTTATTCAAATTATTACATAGGATTTTAACTTGAGCAGTTGCCCAACTACCACCACCAATAACTGCTATTTTTTTGTCTTTTACCATCGTGAGTCTGCTACAAATTTAAACTTTTTATTTAAATGAGAAGAGTTAAATAAATAATGGATTAAGAATTCAAAATTGTATATTAGCATAACTAAACTACTTTTTCACGATGAAAAATAAGATTTTGCTATGAAAAACTTAAAAATCACCTCTTTTTCAGAATATCAAAAACAATATGCATTTAGTGTAGCAAATCCAGAATTATTTTGGGATGGTGTGGCATCTACATTTTTATGGAAAAAGAAATGGGATAACACATTAACTTGGAACTTTACAGAACCCAGCGTACATTGGTTTGAAGGAGGCACATTGAATATTACAGAGAACATTTTTGAGCGCAATTTACCTACGAAAAAAAATGCATTAGCATTAATTTGGGAGGCAAATTCACCCATGGAGGCAAATCGTACCTATACCTATGAAGAACTATATCACGCAGTAAATCAATGTGCAAACGGACTAAAATCGTTAGGGATTACGAAAGGAGATCGTGTTTGTATTTATTTACCGATGGTTCCAGAATTAACGATAGCAGTTCTCGCTTGTGCCCGCATTGGCGCAGTGCATTCGGTTGTTTTTGCTGGTTTTTCAGCAACATCTTTAGCGGACAGAATTATCGATGCAGCAGCTAAACTTGTCATCACAGCAGATGGATTAAACAGAGGAGCTAAGCAAATGACTTTGAAAGAAGTTGTAGATGAAGCTATTCTTCAAACAACTAGCGTAGAAAAAGTTTTAGTATTAAATGTTACCAATTCACCGTGTCCGATGGATGTGACACGAGATTATTGGTGGCAAGAATTAATTCCAACACAAGATATTCTATGTCCTGCTACAGAAATGAACAGTGAGGACAATTTATTCATATTATATACATCAGGTTCAACAGGTAAACCAAAAGGAGTTGTGCATACCTGCGGAGGTTACATGGTTTATACCGCTTATACTTTTATGAATGTGTATCAGTATGAAGACGGTGATATACATTGGTGTACTGCAGATATTGGATGGATCACCGGTCATTCCTATATTGTTTATGGACCTTTATTATGTGGTGCGACGACAGTTATGTTTGAAGGAATCCCTACGTATCCAGACGCAGGCAGATTTTGGGAAATTGTAGATAAGTATAAAGTCACTCAATTTTTAACAGCACCAACCGCTATACGTTCATTAATGGCATTTGGAGAAGCTCCTATTCAACAATATGATTTGAGTTCGTTAAAAATCATCGGAACAGTTGGAGAGCCAATTAATGAAGAGGCTTGGCATTGGTACCAAGATAATATAGGAAAAGGTACTTGTCCAGTTGTAGACAACTGGTGGCAAACAGAAACAGGTGGTATTATGATTTCAGGGATTGGGGGTATTTCTCCACAAAAACCAACTTTTGCAGGATATCCATTGCCGGGGATTCAACCAGTTTTGTTAAATCAGGATGGGGAAGAGATACTCGAAAATGAGCAAGAAGGATATTTATGTATGAAAGCGCCCTGGCCTTCAATTATTCGTACCACTTATGGAAATCATGCCCGTTGTAAAGAAGCTTATTTTTCAAATTTTGCCGGTTATTATTTTACTGGAGATGGTGCAAAACGCGATAAAGATGGCATGTACCGAATTATCGGGCGTATCGATGATGTAATCAATGTATCTGGACATCGTTTTGGTACAGCAGAAATAGAGAATGCAATCAATGAAAATGAATTAATCATTGAATCTGCAGTTGTAGGTTATCCACATCCGATTAAAGGTCAATCGATATACGCATTTGTTGTATGTGAACATTTCGTTGATGACTTAGATGCTGCACGCAAAGACATATTAGCAACTGTGAGTAATGAAATTGGTAAAATTGCGCTACCAGAAAAGATTCAATTCGTAAGCGGATTACCTAAAACACGTTCTGGTAAAATCATGCGTAGAATTTTACGTAAGGTTGCGGAAGGAGATTTAGAGAATTTAGGAGATGTTTCCACCTTATTAGATCCAGGTATAGTAACTGAAATTGTAAACAATAGGTTATCGTAATTTTACTACAACCTATTGTTTTACTTCTTCAATTTCTAGTCCTAAATCAAGTACATTATACAACACCTTTTTGGTGATTCCTTGTTCGAAAACGAAGGTATATATTCCTGGTTTTGCAAGTTTTCGGTTACGAAATACTAAACGATTTTCTACAATAGATCCTGTTTTTTTTCCTAACCAACGCCCTTTTTCGTCCGTAATTTTAATTTCAAAAGGTTCTCTAGCATATGCTTTATCTGGAGATTTAGAATTTAAATATACCCACACATTACTATAAGCATAACTAGTTGAATTTCTAAATGTTAGAACAAAATTATAGGCTTTTGATGTATCTTTAATTTCCACATTAAACGACGGACTATTTTTTCTAGCCCATGTATTATTTTTAAAAGAAAAAGATTGCTGAAAAAACGGTTGTTCTTGACATGCTGTCAAAAATAATATACCAACTAAAGCAATAACAATTCTATTACGCATTTGTTTCCGTTTTTGGACCTTGAGAAACTGTTTCACCGTCTCTTCTTGGTGGTTTTCTACGTTTTTTCTTTTTAAAAGCAGGTTTTTCTCCTTGTGGTGGTGTAGGTTGATTACCTTGAACTACCGGTATGATTTTATCTACTTTCTCCTCTACAGATTTTGGTGTTTTTATTTGACCCTGTACCGTATTCGTAATTGGTCGATTTGGTTTTTTATTTTTCTTTTTATTGAAATTATTATCAAAGCGATTTAAACTATCTTGACCAACGACATTATCATATGCAGGTTCTACGACAACGATTTCCACCTTTGCAAAATCTTTTAAGGATACTGGTTTTTCCTTACGCGCATTCATCTCCATAATTTCCTTCACGCGTTCTGGGGTAAGCGCAACAAATTCGCCTCCTTCTTGTGTAAAGAACATTAAACGCTTGAATACATCCGTTTTCACGTGAAAAGAAGTCCCTTTTTCTGTATATAATTTTGTTTCAGCAGCAGGAAATGCTTTTAATGCATCTAAATAACTATCTAATTCATAGTTAAGGCAGCATTTCAACTTACCACATTGACCAGCTAATTTTTGAGGATTTAAGGACAATTGTTGGTAACGAGCAGCAGAAGTGGATACTGATCTAAAATCTGTCAACCACGTAGAGCAGCACAATTCACGTCCGCAAGAACCGATACCACCTAGACGCGATGCTTCTTGGCGTGAACCAATCTGACGCATTTCAACTCGAATCTTAAATTTTTCAGCCATATCTTTAATTAACTGGCGAAAATCTACACGATCGTCGGAGGTATAGTAAAAAGTAGCTTTCGTTAAATCTCCTTGATATTCCACATCGGAAATTTTCATGTCTAGATTTAGATTTACAGCTAAGGTTCTAGATTGGTACATTACCTCTTTCTCTAACTCTCTAGATTGCATCCATTTCTGAACATCTTCTTGTGTAGCGATTCTATATATCGCAGGAGTTTCTAAATTTTTCGGATTAGAAACTTTCTTTTTGACTTGTATTCTGGCTAATTCGCCAACAATAGATACCACCCCAACGTCGTGTCCAGGACTAGCTTCTACCACAACCACATCTCCTACTTGAAGGGAGAAGTTTTTACCGTTACGATAAAATGCTTTTCTACTATTTTTGAATCTTACTTCAACTATATCGTAGGCTTTTTGACCAACTGGTAATTGCATATTTGCCAACCAATCAAAAACCCCTAATTTATTGCATCCTCCAGAACTACAGGTCCCATTATTTTGACAGCCTCCAGGTGTTCCACCACCCGTGCTACAATTGGAACATCCCATAATTTCTTTTTTTCTTTTTACAAATATACGATTTTATTCATGTAACTAATTTGGAGAAAAATGGATTTAATCCTAATTAGTTATAATTATTTTAAATCATCTGAACATTTAAACATATCTTTTCGTTGCTTTTTAGCATACAAACCGTTAAGTAAGTATTTATCAGAAATCATAAAAACAACCGAAATTTCATGTGAACCAAAAGAATAAATTCTTAGAGGACTGATTGTGAAATCTGCGCTATAGTTAAATTTAACTTTATAAATACTTTGAGTTGGAACAAACACACCAATAGAAGTTATTAATGATTCCAAACGTTGATTATTTATGGTGTTTCCACTTCTTGACCACAATCCTACATTAACACCAGATTTATGCTGCATACTAAACCCTAAAGTACGCGTTGAGAATTTATTTTGTGTTTCATAAATACCAGCAATAGAGTACAATAAAACACCAAATAAAATTTGAGATCTAGCATGAATAACTGTTTTAATCGGATAATATTTTTTATCCGCAAAAAAAGCATCTTTTGGTTGGTTCAGATGCTGCATTGCAACACCAAGGTTCACTAAAATTTTTTTAAATTGTTTTGTTGTTTTTTTATCGTAGTAGAATTGATATGCTGCTCCTGTTCCTACATCTAAATGATTCGTTGAATTATAGTTTGGAGCAACAAAATTTGTTGGGTAGATTTTACCTAGGACCTCATCGTACTGATCCGAAAAACTTAATTTACTCCAATCTATATAGCGATTCATTAAACCAGCTGACAGTCCGACTTGAAATTTATGATTTGCAGTTTGTATTGGACAATAAGAATTTAAAATTGTTACTCCTGTCGTTCTTAATAATCCTTCACCTGCAACGTCACTAAATAAATTAATACCTGTTCCTAAAGTCGATACTAACTTTCCTTCAAAAGTAGCAGAAAATGTATTAAATCTACCAGGGATTTTCCTCCATTGAATTCTATCATTAGTCCTAAAAGTTAACCCATTATTTATTGCTGTCATTGCAGGATTATAATAAGAAGGATTATTATAAAACAACGTAAAATTAGGATCTTGCGCATGACTATATACAGCACAAAGTAACGTGTAAATAATAATTATTAATTTTCTTCTCATTTTTATTTAATAACCGTAATAGTTCCTGTTCGGTTAAATCCAATTAATTTATACTCTTTCCCTTCCCAAACTGAGTTATCTCTAAAAATCGCGTTTACTTTCCACACATACGAATCTTGTTGTACAAATTCTCCTTTGTAGGTACCATCCCAAGCTTCTATTGGTCTTCCATATTCATCTATTGCAGTCGAACGCCAAATTAAATTTCCCCAATTATCATAAATTGTTATTTCATATTCAAATAATCCAACTCCTTTTGGTAAAAAATGAGATACTTGAAAATCTTGATGACCAAGATAAATAGCATTTGGAACGTGAAAACCTTTAAAGAAATCAACATGGATTGTTTTCGTGATGGTATCCACACATTTATAACTATTTGTTGCAATTAAAGTCGTATTAAAATAGCCACTATGTTTGAATTTATGTATCGGAGAATTTACATTGGAGGTATCCCCATCTCCAAACAGCCAAGTATAATAATCTGCTTGTTTAGAAGCATTTTTGAATTCCATGGAACCATTTAATAAATCATCGTATTTTATATCTGAAGCTGTAAAGTCCGCTACAGGATCTGGATGCACAATAATTTTTTGCGTCAGAACAACTGTATCTGCACACACACTTTCACCTTCCCCAATAACTGTAATCGTATAATTTCCTTGTTTCTTATAGGTATAATTAATGGTTCCTCCTTCTTTTTTTGCACCATTTCCCATGTCCCAAGTAATCTTATTGACAAATAAAGAATTGATCGAATAAAATAATTGATCCATTTCACAAAAACCGGAAGGTAATTCTTTTGGAATAAGTTTCGGGGTATTGTAATTTTTAATAAATTGTTTTTCAGTACTTAAGCAGCCATATTCATTTTTAGCATATAAAACAATTAGATGATTTTTAACCGTCATATAATTGACAATTGGATGTGTTTCTACGGAAGTTATTGCATCTCCAAAATCCCAATTATAATTTGTAGCACCAGTTGATTGATTATATGTTTTTACTTCCATTGGAAGAAAGCAAGGATCCGAGTTGGAGAAAGAAAATTTCGCAACTGGAAGTGGGTAAACTACAAAAGTTTTTGAAATAGTATCCTTACAACCAATACTATTCTCAGTAACCAATGAAATTTGATATTTTCCATCTTTTAAAAAGACATGTTTAGGATTATCAAGTATTGAATAATTCATATCCCCAAAATTCCAATTTAAGAATTTATAACCAACACTCTTATTGGTGAAATCTACTTTAAGTGGCATACAACCTTCTGTTTTATCTGAATAAAAATCGGATTTAGGACGATTATTCAGGGTAACGATTTTGGATACTGAAGTGGTGCATGCATATTCGTTGATAGCATCTAATTGCACGTTATATGAACCAGATGCAATATACTTTGTGGAAGGACTATCCAAATTTGAAGATTGATTATTTCCAAAATTCCATGCATATCCAACTGCACCTGAAGACTGATTATTAAATTTTGTAATCATCGGGATATAACAAGGATCAGTAGTAGTAAAATTAAATGCAGGTACTGGAATCGGTAAGGTGGTTAATTTATGCCTTACGGTATCCTTACAACCTAAGGTGTTTTCCATAATTAATTCTATGCTTAATTCCCCAACTTTAGTAAATAAATTCGTGGGTGAAGTATTTGAGGAAGTATTTCCATCGTCAAAATTCCATTTACTATAATTCCCATATAAAGATTCGTTTAAAAAACTCACCGACAAAGGAATACACCCTTTGTCTTTATCCATACTAAATTGTGCTTTTGGTTTTTGGTTCATTCGCACTGTTTTTCGGATGGTATCTTTACACTCAAATTTATTCGTCGCGATTAAATCTACATTGTATAGTTCTGCTTTAAAATAGGTAGCAGTAGGATTGGTTTCTGAGGATAATTGACCATTACCAAAATTCCAATCGTATTTTTTAGCGTATATTGAATTATTCTGGAAATATGCATTCATCGGATTATAACAAGGATCCGTTGTCATATACGTAAAATTCGGGAAAGGCAAAGGCATTGTTGTTATAGCATGTTCAATAGTATCCTTACATCCATTGTTACCTTCTGCGATTAATTTCACTTGGAATTTTTTAATCGAATCTTTACCTGAAGTTTTAAAGATGTGTTTGGTATTTTGTTGATTAGATACATTTCCATCATCAAATTCCCAACTGTAGTATTTTCCAAATGTGGATGTATTTGTAAAATCAATTCCCAACGGAATACAACCTATGTTTAGATTAGTGGTAAATTCAGCAACCGGTTTTTGTAATAAAGTAACCGTTTTTTGGATGGATATACTACAATTAAATTCATTAGTAGCAATTAATTTTACGTTATAATTCTTTGGAATCGTATAAGTGGTCTTAGGATTTTTAATCGTTGCTACTAAACCATTATCAAAATCCCAATCATAATATAAAGCACCTGTAGAAGTATTTGTAAAATTAGTCACCATCGGTGTTGCACACGTATCTGTTCGTTGAAAAACAAAATTAGGGGTTGGTATCGGAAATGCCTCTACTGGAAGTATTAATGTGTCCTTACATTTATCACTATTTTCTACAATAAGCCTAATATTATATTTACCAGCAACCGAATAAATTGTAGTTGCATCCGTAGTATTTTTTGCATTTCCGTCTCCAAAATCCCAACTATATTTAATTGCACCTTGACTCTGATTTGTTAACGAGATTGTTAGAGGAACACAACCTTCCTTTTTATCCGAACTAAAATCTGCTTTTGGTTTTGGGTATTTTATGACTTCGTGTGACATGCTTGACATACATCTAAATTCATTTTCACCCTCCAATTTCACGATATATTTTCCTGGTAATTGATAGATCATTGTTGGATTTAATTCTACTGAAGTCATATTATCATGGAAATACCATTTATACGATTGCGCACCTATGGATGTATTTGTAAAATCCGCATACATTGGCGTATAACATTGATCCGAAGGTGTGTAGGTAAAATTCATGATTGGCACCGGGAAAACATGCACTTTGGAAGTAAAAGTATCTTTGCAAGAAGATGTGTTTTCAACGATCAATTTGACCTCAAATATTGTGTCTTTTAATACCGATATAAATAGATGATCCGATTCAATGACATTGGTAATTGTTCCATCACCATAATTCCATGAATGGAAATTCGCTCCTATACTCTTGTTTTTAAATTTCACTAATACAGGAGAACAACCTTGAGTGGTATCCATGCTGAAAGCAGCAATAGGTCTTGGCTTAACATACACAGGATGTTGCACAGTAGTACTACAATAATTATCCACATTGGAAACTTGTAGGTTAATTATGTACTTTCCTGAATTTAAATATGTGTGTGAAGGATTTTCAACAAAAGAAGTATCCCCATCTCCAAATATCCATCTATACGTAAATTGATCGGTTAGATTTCTAATTGTTTTGAATGCAAACGCACCCTTCAAACATAGACTATCCTTCGAACTAACAAAATCAATTTTTGGTGTTTGGTATACATTTATTGACGCACGCATGGTATCCTTACTACATCCATTACTGACTGCTAAATAAACGTTATACTTACCTGGCTTTGTATACACATGGGTCGGATGTATCTCGTTTGAAGAAATACCATCTCCAAAGTTCCAAATATGAAATGTATTACCCATAGAGTACTGTGTAAATTTGATACTCAAATCCGTACAACCCTCAATTTTATCTGGATTAAAATGTGCTTTTACCTTATTAGGATGCACTAAAATAGTTGTTTTTGCAGTATCAGAACCACATTCATTAACAGCAATAACTTTAACATTATAGGTTGTAGAATTTACAAGACCTGTAGTATAATTTTTATAAATCAACGAGTCTTTTGTCTCTACAAAATTTCCATCTCCAAAAAAGTCCCATTTAAGTTCATCTGGTAATCCAACTGTTTTATTTGCATACACAATAGGTAATACCGAACAACCTTCATTCAAATTCGGAGAGAAAATAATTTTAGGAACAGGCTTTACGACAATTGGTAAACTCATGGAATCTACACCACACAAATTCTCAATTATTAATTTAATTGTATACGTAGTGTCTTTTATAATCCCAGGTTTGTAGATTAAATCCGCTGGATCACGTTGATCAAATTTGTCTCCATTTCCAAAATTCCAATCATATTTTACCCCAATTCCATCTGATAAATTGACAAATGATGCCAATCCACAAGTACTATCTGGCGCACGTGTAAACCTAGCTACTGGGGCTTCCCTAACCTCTATTTTTTTAGTCAAAGAATCTACACAACCAAAAGGAGAAGTAGCTATTAATCTGATATTTATAAATCCGACACTATCAAATTTATGCGTTGGATCTTTGACCGTATATTTCCATTTTGGATCTATTGTCCAATCGGATGAGTTTAAATATTTGGTTGTATTTAGAATTGTATGGGTTGAGTTCAAACAAACAATAGAATCTATTTTAAACTTAAGTTCAGGTAAAGGATGTACTTCAGCAATCAGTGTATCCTGTTTAACACAACCAGTAATAGGATGTGTATAGCTAAATACAATTGCATGTTTTCCTACACCAGCAATACTTGCTTGAAAACTTCCTTTATTAGCATCAATTATTCCATTTCCTTTCCATTTTCCGTTACTAGTGGGTGTGGATGGTATGTAATTTTGGGTTACAAAATCAAAAACTGGATCTGAAAAACAAAATTCTTTATCGGGGCCTGCATTGATTATAAAATCTGGATGTACTTTAAACAACATTGTATCCCGATTTAAGCAAGTTCCTTTACCTATCGTAAATACTAAGGGAACCAAGGTATCTTTAATAGGTTTAAACACTCCAATGGTTGATACATTAAATCCTGTCCAGGTTCCAGGTTGAGGAATCCCGTTTAACTGCACATCCGGGTCATTAAAACAGGCAATTAAATCTGGTCCTGCATCTGCTTTTGTCACATCTTTAACCGTAACAATTGTAGTATCAAAATTTTCACAACCTGTAGGTAAAATAAAATTATAGACCACCGAATATACACCATTTATTTTTGGCGTATAGACACCATCTGCGGTTAGGTCTGGAGAGCCCGTCCAAATACCTGGTTTAACAATCCCCTCCACAGTACCAATCAACTGTTGTGCTATCGGTTGATTACACAATGTAGTATCTTGTCCTGCATATACTTTTGGCAGAGGATTAAGAAAAACCGTGGTTTCAGTGGTATCCTTACACGAATATCTATTTGTACCAATAACTGTGTATTTTGTAGTTATAGTTGGAGACGCAACAGGTTTTGGACAAATAATACAAGACAAACCAGTAGCAGGTGACCATTCATATTGCGCGTTGAAAGCAGCACCTCTTCCTTCTAAGGTTGCTTTTTTACCTAAACAAATAGTAGCATCTGTTACTTCAATGATTGGTTTAGGCAATATAGAAAGATAGAATGTATCTAAAATTCCATCACAAGTTAAATTTTGGAAGGTGTATTTTGGAAGTACCGTAAAAAGCACTTTATTAATACTACCTGAATCTGGATGAATTGTAACAAATGGTGGGATAATTCCTACACCGTCAAGAACAGTTAATCCAATTCCAGAAATTTTAGTACTCCAATGATACGATGTTCCAACTCCTTTAAATTCAAAAGGGTTCGTATTACTTCCGTGGCAAATTAATTGTTCTTCAACTGGCTTTGCTTTCGCTACTGGATTTACTGTTATCGTATATAACGAATCTTTACCATAACACGATTCTGTTGCAGCTGTCGTATATGCTTTAGCGGCGATGATAATATTTAATGGTTTTGACGCAATGTTTTTTAATAACAAGGGATCTATCACTTGAGAACCAAAAGTTTTGGTAAATCCTTGAATACTGTCTGGTATACTATTTGTCTTCCATTCAAAAAACACATTTGGCGTAGACGAACCTATCGTAACCTCTTCGAATGTAGTAGCATTACAAATTGTTTGATTTAATAATGAAAACCCTACTGAAGGTGCAGGATTAATCGTAAGATTAAAGGCTATAGATTGACCTGAACACCCAGCACCATCTGTAGTAACATCATACACCAACGTATATGGTAAAACACCAGTATTATCAATAATCTTCGACGGCATAGCAACTGAACCACTTTTCAGAAAACCTTTAATTGTAGCTGGAACTAAAAGTGAATCTCTTAATTTCCAATTAAATACAGTATTACTTACATCCGAAGAAAAAACAGGTGATACATATGCTTTGCTACCACAAATACTTTGCGCAGGTATCAAACTTACTTTTGGTCGAGGCAGTACTTGAAACGTAAATACAAACGTATCTCCAGAACAACCTTTCGAATTCGGCACCACATTAAACGATACATTGGCAACTGACGAACTATCATTAACCATGGTAAAAGGAAGTATGTTTCCTTGTCCGGATGATTTAGTAACCGCTATTTTGTATGGATTTGCTTTTAAACTCCAAGTATACGAGGTAATTCCATTTTGTATATCGGACTTCCAAACTACTTCATTTGTATTCACTCCCGAACAAACTTCCTGATTGACAGGGGTATCTATTATTTTAGCACGAGGATTAATTACAATTTTATATTCTCCTACTTTACTCGGACATTGATTTGCGGTTGCAACAATATTTACAATCGAAACTTCTGTTTGGTTTGCATTATTTAATCCTTTGAATGATAATATTTTATCTGTTCCAGAAAGCGGCAACCCACTATTAATTAATGGTGTACTATTATTCCATTGGTAAGTTGCTGTTGAAATGGTAGAATTAAAAACAACTTCTTTTGTATTTTGATTGTAACATAATGTATCATTCAACGGGATAATGAGTTGGGGTGTTGGATGAATGGTATATGTAAATTTCAAGGTATCCCCAATACAACTTTTACTTTCTTCCGTAAAAATTGGAACTACTTTTACGTTGGCAATTTTACTTGTGGCGGTGGTATTGATTGATTTAAAGGATGGTAACTCTCCAATACCAGACGGAGCCAGTCCAATAGCACTTAAATCATTAAACCAATTATACGAAGTTGCTGAACCCGTAAAACTTACTTTTTTTGTAAGCGAATCATTACACAAAACCAAATTTCCTGGTTGTGTCATCGTTGGAATAGGATTAACCTTAATGTAAAAATTAGTAGTATCTCCTTTACACTCTTTACTTAAATTACTGAAAAATGGTACTACTTTAATATTTCCAACAAGGGATACTGTTGTACTAACATTTAGTCCTTTAAAATCAGAAATACTTCCTATTCCCAAGTTTGTTAATCCAATAGCAACGTTTGTGTTATACCATTTGAATGTAACATCGTTTGTAGAACTTTTAAAAGGATTTATTTTTACGGAATCTTGGTGGCAGACAATTTTATTTACCAAAGGATCCATGAGCGGTTTTGGATTGACTGTTATGTTAAATAATTTTGGTGTACCAACACATTTGGTTACATCCATAAATTCAGGTATTACAGATATGGATGAAGTTACCGGAATTGTTACGTTATTGATCCCTTTAAATATTCCTATATTTGTGCCATGATTGGATGCTAAACCAATTGAAGGATTTGCAACTGTCCAAATATAATCTGTTCCGTTTCCGTTAAATACAATATCTGTTGTGTTTTCATCTTTACAAATTACTTGATCAGCAATGGAAGCTAATTCTGGAATTGGATTGACATGTAAATAGATTGTATCTTTTTTTCCATCACACACTGCTAAACCTGCTGTTTTTGAAAAAGCCACTAGTTTTATGGTTTGCTTGTCTAATTTGGTATGTGTTAATGTAAACGCTGGTATTGAACTGGTAGTTCCTGTTAAAGGATTTACCCCACTTACATTCGAAGAACCACTTACAACATTCCAAATAAAGGAAACATTTGGAGTAGTAGAAGCCAAGGTTATGGCTGTCGTATTTTGTCCAGAACAAATTGTTTGAGGTAATATTGGATTTAAAGTTGGTGCAGGGTTTACCGTAATTTTCAATGGTTGTGACGCTCCTCCGCAACCAGTAGCTCCATTCGTTGAAATTTCGTACAATAAATCAAAAGGATTTGACCCTGAGTTATTTATAATTCTTGCTTGTAAATCTCCTGTTCCATTATCTGTTGTATTTCCAACATAGTTCGAAATCGTCGCTGGTACAGCAGCTTTATTGGTCAATGTCCATTTAAAAACAGTTCCTGGGACATCCGAAATAAAGATAGATGCGACAGTGGATGTACCTCCACAAATTGTTTGATCGGAGACTCCTTTTAAACCTGGAGAAGGATTTATAAATAAAGTATATAAAAAAGAGGTATCTCCAATACATCCAGCATATGTTGGTGTAATTCGATATACTAAACTTCGGATTGTTTTGGCGGTATTAAATATTTTGACCGATTTGAAATCGCTTGTTCCTGTTAATTCATGCCCCGAAACTGAATCAGGTGTATTGATTAATTTCCAAGTATAGCTAGTTCCGGATGCTATAATATTTGTATTCCAAGCAATCGACTTGGAAAATTCACCAGAGCAAATTGTATCTTTCGAATCCGTATTGGTAATTATAGCAGTTGGTTTAACGGTATAATTTACAGATTTTGGTGTGCCATCACAAGACACAGAATTATTCGTAAATGTTGGCGTCACTAATATAGTTGCAGTAACACTTGCTGCGGAAGTATTAACAGCTTTAAAGGTTGGAATCGATGTGATTCCTGTTGCACCTAAGCCAATCGAAATATCTGAATTATCCCATTTATAGGTGGTACTTGGTATATTACTTGCAAATGTTTTAACTGGAAAATCTTCTTGGTTACAATAGGACAGTGGTGTTAAATTTTCTAGGATTGGTTTAGGATTAACTTCAATATCAAATTGATCCGCAATCCCTAGACATTCTTTGGTATTTAGGGTATATTTTGGCGTAACAGATATGGTTGTTTTGATAGGAGATATGCCCCCATTTATTGTAGTAAATAATGGGATATTTCCTGTACCAGTAGCTGTAGATAAACCTAACGTTGTGCTCGAATTTACCCAATCAAAAGAGGTTGCTGTTCCTGTAAAACTAATCGCTGAAATCTGATCATTCGCACATTTTGTAATATCCGAAATTGGACTAATTTTAGGGGTAGGAACTACATGTATCGTGTGTATATTAACACTACCCGGACAAACTGCAGAACCAGTGGTACTCGCCTTCGCTTCGATACTTACTGCAGCAGGAAGATTCGTTGAATTTGAAAGTACGTAATCCGGAATTTCTCCAGTTCCTGTAAGTGTTGTAAACCCAGTTATCGAAGTTGGTAGAGTTGCAGTCCAAGAGATAGTTGCATCAGAAGGTTGCGGTGTGACGGTTACTTTTTGGGTGCTTACATTATTACAAATTGTTTGATCTGGCAACGAAAAAGTTACTTGAGGTGTAGGATTTACCAATACCGAAAACTCTTTCTCATCACCACTACAAGCATAGGCACTTGGCGTAATTGTATAGACTAAACTTTGCGGAAGATTATCCGAATTTGTGACAACTACTCCATTGATTGGACCGGTTCCAGTGGCTAAATACCCACTTAATTTTGGAGAAATCGCGGGAGAAGTTTTAATTGCCCAGGCATACGTTGTATTACTCACAATGGAAGAAGTAAATGTAGGGGTGGTAAAAGAAGCACCACTACATATTACTTGCGAAGCAATTGAAGACAATTCAGGTCTAGGATTAATCGTTAAAGTATAATCCGTTGGATCACTTTCACATGCATCAACTTTTGCAGTAACGATGAATTTGACAGCAATTGGACTTGTACCTGTATTTACAAACGAATAGCTAGCTGGTATATTACCACTTCCAGTAGGAGGCGAAATTGTTAATCCGGAAGTCATCGGGGAACTCGTCCAAGTGTAGGTTGGTGTAGGTGAAGTAACACTGCTTGTCCAAACAACCTCTTTATTATTAACACCACTACACACCTCTTGTGCTAGAGGACTATTCGTAACTCTCGGTTTAGGCTTCACATTTATTTTAAATGGGACAGGCGTCCCCGGACATAAACTTGCAGTAGGTGTAACTTGTATCGTTGCTGTTTTTACTACATCTGAAGTATTAACTGAGGTAAATGATGCAATATTCCCTGTACCAACTGTACCGCTGATACCAATATTATCTCCTGTGCTTGTCCAACCAAAAGTAGTTCCACTAACATTACTTGTAAATGCTACGGTAGGTTGAACGAATTGCGAACAAATGGAAATATCCGAAATAGGATCTAATTTTGGAATAGGATTTACTTTGATAGTAAATGTTTTATCATCCCCAATACATGTTTTTCCTGAATTGATAAAACTTGGTTTCGCTGAGAAATTGGAAGTTAAAGGGGAAGTCGTTGAGTTCGTAAGCTTCGTGGAACTTATATTTCCAGTTCCTGTTGTAGGAATTCCTATTGCTACATCATTTTGCCAATTTATAATGACATCCGTTGCAGGTGAAGTAACAAAATTTACAGGATCGTTATTCGTATTTGAACATTTTTCTTGATTCGAAATCGGAGAAATGGAAGGCTTAGGTAATACTTTTATTGTAAAAGGAAGAACTGGCCCTGTACACGCTTTGCCTTCAAAAGTAAAGGTTGGAGTTACGTTGTAAGTACCTGTTTTGATTGTAGCACCTGAATTTTCAGCAACTACACTAGAAATAGCTCCTATTCCACTTAAGGCGGAAGTAGCATTTGGCTTGTCACCAGTTAATGCCCAACTATACGTACTACCAGCTGCAGGGTTCATCACCGGTGTAACCTCATCCGAATTATCCCCGGGACATTTTACCTGACTTGTAATCGGATTTACTTCAGGAGTTGGTAAAACTTTAATAAGGGCATCACTAGGTACCCCGTTACATGTTGACAACGTCGTCTTATAAATTGGTGTTACTGTTACTGTAGCAACTTTGACATCTTTTGTTGTATTCGTTGTGGTAAAAGAAGCGATTGAATTACCCAATCCACTTGCAGCTAAACCAATCGTAGCATTTGAATTTGTCCAAGTATAAATTACATTGGATGCAGTTGTACTCGAAAAATTAATATCCGTTGTATTTTGCGTATTACAAATTAACTGACTTGGTGTACTTGGTGTTACATTCGGTTTTGGATAACGGTAATGCGATGGGTTTTTGTAAGTCCTGGACACGTTGCAGCTCCCATTGTTGCGGCTTTAACAACAATATCTATGAATAATGGATTCGCTGTAGTATTGGTTAGTTGTAATGATGGAATACTAAAACTATTCAATACCTGCGTTGAATCGGCAAGTTTGGATGGAGCACTCAACCCTATTGGAACATTTGTAATTTTCCAAACATATTTTACGTTACTTGTTAAAGATGAAAAAGGTACTTCCGTGGAACTTGACTCCGAACAAATTTCTTGCGCCGTTGAAAAAGGATCTTTGATGGAAGGTGCAGGATTCACGCTAAAAGAAAACTCTTTTCCTAAACTAGCACACGAGTTGGAAGCAGCAGTAACCGAATAGGTAAAATCAATAGCTGCAGAACCATTATTATTGATAGTTAAATCAGTCATCTGACCTACTCCAGATTGATTTGTGGTAACACCGGAAATAGAAGTAGGAACCGGATTTGGAGTTTTTAAATTCCATTGAAAAGTTGCCCCAGTAACAGAAGAAGTAAACGTTGGTACTGTAATTTTTTCTCCACCACAAAAAGTTGTTTTCGTTAATGGAGAAATGGTAATGTCTGGTTTTGGTTTTACGACTATCGAATATTCAAATGATGATCCATCACAACCATTGGAGGTAGGAATCACTGCATATGTAAGTGTTTGGTTTACAAAAGTAGGATTCGTTAAAGTCATCACAGGAAGATTTCCTGTACCCGAAGTAGTTGCTCCTGTTATGCTTCCTGTATTTGAACTAATAGACCAACTGTATGTTGAAGCCATCGTACTCGTCCAAGTAACTAGAGATGTTGCTGTTTCAGAACAAATTGTTTGGGAGGCTGGAGAATTGTTAATTACAGGTAATTCTTTCACTGTAACCAAAACCGTGTTTGTATTACTACAAATACCATCCGTACCAGTAAGTGTATATGTAATCGTAGAGGTTGGATTTGCGGTAACCGTTGCGCCGGTAGTTGCGGACAAACTTGTATTTGGACTCCATGTGTAAGTCCAAGTAGGTGAAGTAGTATTCGTTGTCGTACCAGAAGCAACCAAAGAAGTCGATGTATTCTTACAAATCTCAGCGGATGATGGCGTGATGGATAGGGTTGGTTTAGTTTTAATAACCAACTCGACTGATTCTTCTGGACCAGCACAACCATCCATTGTACCTTTTACTTTGTATATTCCTGCTTGATTTACATTGGATGCTACAAAAGAAAAATTTTGTGTGGTTTTCGTTAAACCATTCGGACCTGTCCAATTATATATTGCAGGAGTGCGTGGCATGGATGCAGATGTAAAACTGGCATTATCCCCGATACACAGAGTTACTGTCGGAGATTGATTATTAATTTTTGGATTTAAAACTGGAGGTAAAGGTTTAACATAAAAAGTTTGACTCGCCGTAACATTTCCACAACCTGAATTTATAACAACTTGAATCGTTTTACTCCCTTCGGTATTATAGGTAATAGCGCCAGGAGTTTGATTGGTTGAAGTAGCTGGAATACCCGTATTAAATGTCCAATTATACCCAGAAATTGTATTATCGCATAGATTAACTGTTACAGTTGGTGTAATGGATGTGTTTAAACATATGGAATCTAATTTTGGAATACTTACTATAGGTAGGCCCAACACCTTAATTTGCTGCTCATACTTTACGGTATCACAGGTATTTGCTAGTTTTAAACGAATTGTATAATTCCCTCGTGTATTGAATTTAATTTTAGGCACTAACGAACTCGCTGATGTGCCTTCTATAAACTCATAATTTCCGGTACTTGCTGAACATGGGGTACTATTAAAAAGTATTTCCCATTTACGGAAAACTCTACACGATTTCGATATATCGGATAAATCTTTGATTATAGGTGTGAATGGTGCGCAACCTTCTAATTTATCTAATTCAAAATTTGGTATGGGTTTATCTTCTACACATATCGTTTTTGTTTTTGAATCACCTGAACACGAAATTATTCCATTTCCTGTTGGATTAATGTCTTTAATATTTATTTCATATAATCCAGGCGTATTAAAAATAATATTTAAATTTTTTGCGCCAGATTGTGAATTCGAATAATTATTTGATTCTATACCTAAATCTGAAGGTGTCTGAACTGTCCATCCTGATTGAGGAGATATACTCCAAAATCTTTTATATTCTGATGTACAACTTTTTGGAGATATTTTGATTGAATTCCCTGGTATAGACAAATCAGTGGCAATTATCTGTTTACCTACACAGACAGTATCTTTATCAAGTGTTAAATCAGCAACCAAAGGAGCTGCTATAAAAATAGGAGCTGCTGCACCTACTGCACCATCTACATCACATGCATTTTTAGCTTTAATTTTTATTCCATAAGCGAACTTACCATATACATCAACATATTCTGCTGAACATGAAGTATTTTTAAAAACATGTTTAAGTTTGCTAGGTAAAGTTATGTAATCAAAATTATATATTGTACCATCATTTATTATCACTTCATAATTTGTACCAGGAGTATCTTTAGGATCTTTTGTTATGGTAAAAATATTTTCTTTAGGTAAACAACCATTTGCTTCATCCTGTTTTTTTATTTCAGGATTACTTGGGTAATTACCTACATAAACATTATATATTTTAGATGATATACAACCGTTTATTGTTTTTACATTAAATTTTAATTCATATAAACCTGCATCATAAGTATGAGTTTGAATACTAAACATTGGATCGTTTGAGATAAATGATGGCTTTCCATCACCCCAAATAATTTCGTATGATTCAATCTTACTATTAAAAACACTATTAGTACCATTTTTAATAGAAATATCACCTACTGGAAACGTACACATCTTCAACCATTCCTTACCCGCAATAACCTCATATTCATCACTTAATAGAATTGGCTCTATTACATTAACAGAAATATTATAAGACAATTCACATGTTAGAATATTTGATTTAAGTGTATATATTGAGGTTGCCTGAATATTGCTTAAAGTAATATTCTGACTACTTGAATTAAAACCTCCTGGACCTGTCCATAAATAGGAAACAGGAAAACCATTTGTATTAGATACTGTAGCGGATAAATTAGCGTTACCTCCTTTACAAATTGACTGATCAGCACCAGCTGACATTGTAAAATTAGAAACATTCGCAATTTTTAGATTATCACTAAACACACAATTTCCAAAACTTGCTGTCAAAGTCAACGTAGATTGTGTTGAAATTTGTGTATTACTTACTGTTAAATCTTTGGAGGAACCAGTAATTCCTGCCGGAGAAGAAGTCCAACTGTATACTATTGAATTATCACTATTTTGAATCGTTGGCTGTAAATTAACGGAACTTATACTTGGACACATTGTTTTATCTTCCCCTAAATCAAAAGAAAATTGATCTAAAACAACAACATCTATTTCAACGGAAGTAGTACAGGGTGATTCTCCTGATTTTGTTAATATGACTTCACATTTATATTTTCCAGCTTTAGATTTATCAATATTTGGAATCTTTATTATACTTGATGTGGCGTCGGTAATTACTACAGAATTTTTATCATACCACTTGTATGTTGCAATTGCACCTTCAGGATTTACCAAAGTAGTTGTAAGATTAACTTCTTGTCCAACACAATATTTAACTTGCGCAGATGGCGTTGTTAACTGTATTTTTGTACAATCAAGGGCATAACTATTCAGGCTAACCAATAACGGAAAGAGGAGAATCAGTACGTAATGAAAAAAAGTGTAACTTTTCAATAGGTACTTTTTATAATGTTATATTGATTTTATTACGTGTCATAAATCTGAATTCGTATAATCTAATTATCAATATATCAACAAATAAACTACATCCCTATGAAATATAATTTCAGTTTAAAGATGAGTAATTATAAGTAATACATCATTTAATTCAATCAAAATGCTTTGTAAAATTAGTGTTAAAAATCTCTTATAACTAAATAAACAAAATGGATTATTGAATAAAAGATTGAAAACATAAGTAATTATACTACACAACCAGAAATAAGTTACATAAATTTAAAAGAATAACACGAAGAAAATTAAGTGTTTTGACGTAAAGGCTTTTCTAATTTCCAAGCCAACCCAACAAAGGCTAGAATAAATAAGTTGTGTACAATAAATTTTAACCAAGCGGTTTGGATATCCATAGCGTAACACAAAAAGAAGAACAGTAAACTCAAAATCATATAAAAGAAGAACTTACGCAAATTATAGTGAATAGGATAATACTTTTGCCCTAGGTAATAGGAAGCGACCATTTGCCCAGCGTACACCAATAAAGTGGTCCAAGCACATGCCCAATACCCATAACGTGGTATAAAAATAACATTCAGTAAGATGGTTAATGTTGCACCTCCAAGAGCAATGTATGCGCCAAATTTAGTCTGACCGGAAAGTTTGTACCAAATACTTTGGTTATAATAAATACCGAGAAAAACATTGGCTAACAACAATATTGGCACCACACCAAGTCCTGCCCAGTAACTTTCATTTTGGATAAAATGTTTGAAAATATCGATATTTAAAGTCACCACAAGAAACACTAAACAAACAGTTGCTACAAAGTAATTCATGACCTTGCTATATATTTTGTCTTTTTCCTGATTTTTCATTTGGGAGAAAAAGAAAGGCTCAGCAGCATAGCGATAAGCTTGTAACAAAATAGAAACCAACATCGCTAATTTATACACCGCACTGTAAATACCAACTTGTGCTTTCGCGTATTCGAGTGTTTGTCCCGATTCAAACAACAATCGTTTTAACAATGCTCTATCTAAGGTCTCGTTAATGATACCTGCAAAACCACCAAATACCAATGGCAAAGCATATACCACCATTTCTTTCGCCAGCTCAGGATTAAACTTAAAGCGTAGGTGGAGAAAATGTTTGTATAATAAAAGTGGTTTTACCAAGGAAGAAACAAGGTTGGCTAGTAAAATGTATAGCACACCTTGTTCAGGACGAGACTTATCGAAAATGAGTAACATCAAGACTAAATTCAACCCAATATTTACAAAAATGGACGCTAATTGAATTCCAACGAATTTTTTCGCTTGTTCTTCCGCTCTTAATTTAGCAAGCGGTAAACTTGAAATTGCATCGATACAAACTACCGCTATTAAAAGAACAACGTACTCATTATGATCTGGATATAATAAGAAATTGGCAATGTTTTGATTAAAAAACAGACTCACCAAAAAGAAAAGGATATTGATCCCAATAACTGTCAAGAAGCTATTTTGAAACACCTCATTTTTATCTTCCTTAACCTGAATAAAACGAAAAAAAGAAGTTTCCATTCCAAAAGTTAATAGAACCACCAAAAATGCTACATACGCATATAATTCAGAAACTACACCATAATCAGATGGATTAGCAAATGCACTAGTGTACAAGGGTACCAATAGATAATTTAGGAGTCGACCAACAATGCTGGACAACCCATAAATGGCAGATTGGGAAAGTAATTTCTTAAGTGGATTCAAACTAGATGGTAAAAGTAGGTTTTCTTTTCTCTAAAAATGCGGTTGTGCCTTCTACGAAATCTTTCGTACCGAAACAATTACCAAATTCTTCTATTTCTGTTGCAAAACCATTGACATCCGATTTTGTACTTGCATTTACAGCGCGTATAGCACTAGCAATAGCTAAAGGTGAATTAGCAGCAATTTTAGTCGCGATTTTTTCAACCACAGAAACTAACTCCTCTTGTGAACATACTGTATTTACTAAGCCCCAAGTCAACGCATCGGCTGCTGAAATCATACCAGCAGTAAATATCATTTCATTTGCTTTTCCTTTACCTACGAGTTGTGCCAAACGTTGCGTACCCCCATAGCCTGGGATAACCCCTAAACTAACTTCTGGCAATCCTAATTTAGCATTTTCAGAAGCAACTCGTATGTGCGAAGCCATAGCTAATTCTAAACCACCACCTAAAGCAAAACCGTTAACAGCCGCGATAATTGGTTTACGACTATTTTCAATTAGGTCGAACAATATTTCTTGTCCTTCTTTGGCTAAATTCTTCCCTTCTTCTGGAGAAAAATCTGCAAACTCTTTAATATCTGCACCAGCAACAAACGCCTTTTCACCAGCTCCGGTTAATGCAACTACGCGAATTGTTGCATCGTTATTTGCTGCCGTTATAGCATCGTGTAATTCTTGAATCGTTTGTTTGTTTAAGGCATTTAATTGCGCAGGACGATTTATCGTAATCCACTGAATCGATTCTTTTTGGGTAACTAGTAAATTCGTGTATTCCATAATTTTAGGATTTATTTTTTTGACGGAAATATTTATATATTTTAACCGCAATCATGAGTAAAATTCCAACTAAAAAGAAGCCAACTGTACCTTTCACCCAATCGAGCGTAGTTTGTAATTCCACCAAAAATACAATTGCAACTAAAAATAACGTTGCTAACTCATTCCATAATCTAAGTTGCGTAGAAGACCACCGAATTTCATCTCGTTTTAACTGGTTCATAATACGGTGACATATTAAATGATATACAAGTAATAAAACAACAAATGTAAGTTTGATATGCATCCAAGGTAAGGTAAGTAAATAGGTGTTTTTTAATAACATCCAAACACCAAATACAACCGTTAACACCATTGCAGGAGTTGTGATTATAAACCATAACTTTTTCTGCATGATCTTGTATTGCCCCCCTAAAATCTTTGCTTCAAGCTCTGGCAAATCTTTGGTCTCCGTATGGTAAATAAATAAACGCACCATGTAGAACAAACCAGCGAACCAGCTTACAACAAAAATGATATGAAGTGCTTTAATAGCGTTGTAATCCATAATAGAGTGACGGGTGATGGGTGATGGGTAGATTATACTTTCATTCCTTTCACTATACGATCTTTTCTTCTGGTTTTTTGTAATTTTTTAATCGAGACAAGTAGACATGCATTAGCAGAACTGGAGGTCGCATAATACGTTTCATTCCCATAGGAAACTTCCGCTCCTTTATCATATTCCCATTTAGCGACAAAATAAAAACGATCATTCGATTGACCTTCGCGGATACCAAATTTAATAATACGACCAGCGCCTAACTCAAATCGCACATTAATATCTCCATTTGGGTCAAAACTTTCAAAAATACATTTGGTTAATGTAGGAATAATGATTCTGTTTTCTTCTTTACTTTTAGAAGTTACTAATTTACCATCATCCGTTTTTGCTTGCGCACCGTTGGTTACCACACGTTCTAGTACAATTGCTGCAGAAGTATAAAACTGCACTTTTTTCATAGCATCTGGCGTGTTCAGACTATATTCTTTTTTAATTTCTGCTGTTAAAGGTTGGCGAATCGCGCAACTCATGACAAGAAAAAATACGGATAGATAAACTAAAAATTTCATAGGAATTATTTTGAGTTACTACAAATGTATAAAATCTATGTAATCAACGGGAAGTAATAAAAAAAAGAAAGCATGAATTATGTATTTTTGTCAAAAAAACAAGATGGCACTACATATAGAAAAATTTACATTTAATCCATTTCAAGAAAACTCCTATGTAGTTTCTGGCCCAGATGGATCAGCAGTTATTATCGATCCAGGATGTGCAACTTCAGCAGAAAAACATGCACTTTCCGCATATATTTCTGCAAACAACTTACAAGTAAAAGCTTTATTAAGCACACATTGTCATATCGATCACGTGCTAGGTAATGCTTATGTACTAAGAACCTACCCGGTGGATTATTACATACATAAATTAGATTTACCTGTACTAGCTGCTGCAGAACGTTCCGCACAAGTATATGGAATAGAAGGATTTGAACCTTCACCACAACCAAATCATTTTTTAGAAGACAAGCAAATCTTGACATTTGGAGCTATTGAATTACAGGTAATCTTTGGACCTGGGCATGCACCTGGACATGTAGCCTTTTACTCCCCAGCAGACGCATTGGTAATTTCTGGTGATATCTTATTCCAAGGTAGTTTTGGTCGCGTAGACCTTCCTGGTGGGGATATCGAAGTATTAAAGAAAACAATCAAAGAACGGTTTTTCACCCTACCAGACGAAACTATCATCTATTGTGGTCATGGACCAAATACAAGCATTGGCAAAGAAAAAACATCCAACTATATTTTACAGTTTTAATACCCAACTATGACTAAATTCATTTTATTCAGCACACTAATTCTAAGTAGTTTTTTACTCATTAGTTGTGGAGATAAGTCAGCGAATAAACAAAGTACAACTTCCAAAAAAGAAAATCTAGATAGTTTACTAACATTGGATCCAAATAACGTGGATTTATTAGTTAAACGCGGAAATAAATACTTAGCTACCTATAAATTTTACGATGCATTAACCGATGGAGCAAAGGCCTTTCGCTTGGATTCGAACAACCTAGAAGCGCGTTTTTTATATGCCAATGCATTGAATAACCGGGCGGAACGAACACAAGTGGATATAGAAAATGCCAAACAACATTTCTTATACCTCATCAAACGTCAACCAGGTAACAAAAAAATCTATGTAAGTTTAGCTTCTTCGTACACCCAACAAGGAGATTTTGAGAAATCGTTTCAATATATCAATGAGGCATTACGTATCGATAAAAAATACCGAGATGCCTATATTTTGAAAGGAACTAATTACTTAAGTTTAGGAAATCGAAAATTAGCTAAATCCTCGTATGAAACAGCTATTCAGCAAGATACAAAGTTTTTTGAAGGGTATTTATATTTAGGGTATTTATATTCCGAAGATAACGATCCTTTGGCTGTAGAATATTTCCGAACTGCGGCTACATTACGCCCAAGATCTACAGATGCCTTGTACGGAGTTGCTTATAACTTACAAATTCATGGGAAATTAGAAGAGGCATTAAAGGCATACCGTGAATTATTGCAGGTAGATCAAAAATTCTATTTGGCATTGTTTAATGAAGGATATATTAAACAATTCGAACAA
>CANHRS010000005.1 GCA_947463445.1 Flavobacteriia bacterium
AGAGTATAATCCACAACTTCAATTAGAGTTCAGTTCTGCTTGATTAAGGGGGGGGGCTTACTTTTAAAAATCAGGAATCAACGTAGTAAAATCAATACTTCTAGGATGTAAATCGATTAATTTCTATTTTTATCGGACAGTAGTGATTTCAAAGATAGGTTAAACCAAAAATGTAGCAAGAATTCATTCTATAATGTCTACTTTTGTAGTAATATGTCGGATAAAGTTGATCAAAATAAAGCATGGTTTAGTACTTGGTTTGATACCAAATATTATCATACTCTCTATAAAAACAGAAACGAGTCAGAAGCTGAATTGTTTATTTCCAATTTATATAAATACTTGAATTTATCAAATGAATATGTACTTGATTTAGCATGTGGTAAAGGTAGACATTCATTGACACTTAATAGTTTAGGTTTACGCGTATTAGGAGTAGATTTATCACCACAAAGTATTCGAAGTGCATCTCAATTTCAAAATAATCATTTGAATTTTCAAGTACACGACATGCGAGAAGTGATTGAAAATGAGAGTTTTGATCTTGTTTTTAATCTTTTTACAAGTTTTGGATATTTTGAAAATGAAGCGGATAATATTACAGTATTAAGATCAATTTATGAAATGTTACATGTAAATGGATTACTAGTAATCGATTTTTTGAATACTACAAAAACATTAAATTCACTTGTTAAAGAGGAAGTTAAAGTAGAAGATAATATTGAATTTAATTTGAAACGAGAATTTGACGGAAGATTTATCAAAAAAAATATTTCGTTTTCGGATCAAGGAGAAGAATTCAATTTTCAAGAATCAGTTAGGGGTTTTTCGTTAGATGATTTTCACAATATGCTTACGTTAACTAATTTTAAAATTGAATATGTTTTTGGAGATTTTAAATTAAATCCATTTAATTCAGCAACTTCAGATCGTTTAATAATAATTGCAAGAAAATTATGATGGATCTTTTCAATATTTTATTACTCGTTTTTGCAGTCTTTTTAGGTGGTATCATTGTTTCTTTGATGGATGGTCTTAAGCAGAAAAAACTGATTAAGATTATGTTAGCTTTTAGTGGAGGTTTTTTATTATCTATTGCTTTTGTACACTTTCTTCCTGAGCTTTATGAATCTGAATCAAAATATAGTATCGGTTTGTTTATACTTATCGGTTTTTTAATTCAATTGTTTTTAGAATATTTCTCAGGAGGAATAGAGCATGGGCATATTCATATTCATAAAAATCAAAGAATACCTTGGGCTTTATTTATTTCTTTGTCCGTTCATTCTTTTATCGAAGGTATTCCATTAGCAGGGGATGAATTACATATTCAACATCATCATATGTCTGGACAATCTCTTTTGCTTGGTATATTGTTTCATCAAACACCTGTAGCAATTGCATTAATGACATTACTAAAGGGGTCAGGAATCACAAATACAAAATCTTGGATTATACTTATGTCTTTTGCTTGTATGACACCTCTAGGATTAATTTTTGGAAAATTAACACATAATGCTATCGATATGTTTTCTATGAATATATTACTTGCAATTGTGGTAGGAATGTTTTTACATATATCTACTACGATTATTTTCGAAGCAAGTGAAAATCATCGATTTAATTTGATGAAATTGTTTAGTATTATCGTAGGGGTAGTTTTAGCAGTTGTTATTGCTTAACAACGCAATTTATTTTAATCAAATAGTAAAGACTCATTTTTTGTTGTTTATCAAAATTTAGAGTCTTTACTTTTTTCTTTATTCAAATTATAGTCTTTCTCTAACTAATGTTTCTAAGCAGTTTACAAATGCTGGATGATCATTAGAACTTGGAACTAATTGTACTTTTTCTCCCCCATGTTCTTCAAATATTTCTTGGTATTCTTCCCCAATTTCCACGATTGTTTCAAGGCAATCTGCAATGAAAGCTGGGCTAAATACTAATAGTTTTTTTGCTCCTTTTTTTGCTTGCTCTTCAACAATTTTATCTGAAAATGGATGTAACCATTTTTTATTTAAACGGGATTGGAAACATACAGTGTAATCTTTTTCTGTTATTTCTAATTTTTCTGCTATTAACCTTGTTGTAGCGTAACAAGTAGCTTTATAACAAAGTTTATTATTTTCGTTAATTTCTGTTTCGCAAGGTTGGTCTTCACATAATCCGTCATTATATACTTTGTCTACATGTCTATCTGGTAAACCATGGTACGAAAATAAAATATGGTCATAAGCTTTTACATCATAAGCTTTTGCTCTCTCAACGATGGATGTAATATAATCTGGATTGTCGTAAAATTGAGAAACAATTTTTAATTCTGGTATTACCCACCATTTTCGTATAATATCCATTGCTTTTTCAATGGCAGAGCCAGTTGAAGCACTTGCATACTGAGGAAATAGTGGTATAATTATAATTTGATCATAATTAGCTTGATGCATCTTATCTAATACCACTTCCATCGAAGGATTTTGATATCGCATTGCCATTTCAACGGTTACATTTTCCTTCTGAAATTGTTGTTGTAACAATACTTGCACTTTTTCAGAATAGTCTAATAGTGGTGATTTTCCATTACTATGATCCCATAATTTCTTGTAAATCTTTGCAGATTTAGGTGCACGAAAGGGTACTATGATACCATTTACTAGAAGTTTTCGACCTAACCAAGGTAAATCAATAACACGAGGGTCATTTAAAAATTCGTTTAAATAACGTCTAACATCAGTTGTACTTGGACTATCTGGTGTTCCTAATTGTAATAATAAAACTCCGGTTTTTTTCATAGGTAATGATTTAAAATAAATAAGGGTAAATTTTCATTTACCCTTAAATTAATTCATTAATAATTTGTTAAATGTGCAGCGCTCTTCCTTCAGTTGCATCTAAAGCAGCTTCTTTAACTCCTTCGGAATAGGTTGGGTGAGGATGACAAATACGAGAAATATCTTCTGCAGATGCTCTATATTCCATTGCAACTACTGCTTCCATAATTAAATCTGCAGCACGTGGTGCAATCATATGAACACCTAATACTTCGTCTGTTGTTTTGTCTGCTAAAATTTTAATAAATCCTGCAGTATCCATACTTGCTCTGGCTCTACCCAAAGCCTTAATTGGAAAATTACCTACTTTATATTCGATGTTAGCCACTTTTAGTTCTTCTTCTGTTTTACCAACTGCGGCAACTTCTGGCCAAGTATAAACAACCCCTGGTATCAAGTTATAGTTAATATGTGGTTTTTGTCCTGCTATTAATTCTGCAACATATACACCTTCTTCTTCTGCCTTATGCGCTAGCATAGCTCCTCTTACTACATCTCCAATTGCATATATGTTTGGAATAGTTGTTTGTAAATGATCATTGACTTCAATTTGACCTCTATTATTAACTGTAAGTCCTATATTTTCTAATCCTAATCCTGTTGTAAATGCTTTTCTTCCAACCGCTACCAAACAATAATCCGCTTCAAATGTTACTTCTTCGCCTTTTTTATTTAATGCTTTTAAAGTTACAGAATCACCATTATTTACAACTCCTTGAACTTTATGCTCCATGTGAAATTTAAAACCTTCTTTTTTAAGAACTTTTGTTAATTCTTTTCCTAAAGATTTATCCATAGTTGGGATAATAGTATCAGCAAATTCAATTACTTGAATTTCAGTTCCTAATCTACCATAAACAGATCCTAATTCTAAGCCGATAACTCCCCCGCCAATAACTAACATCTTTTTAGGAATCTCAGTCATTTTCAATGCTTCAGTGGATGTGATGATTCGTTTTTTATCAGGTTCCATTCCTGGGAAAAAGTTTGGTTTAGATCCTGTTGCAATAATAGAGTATTTTGCTTCGATAATTTCCTCCGAACCATCTGCTTTTTTTACTGCTATTTTAGTGTTGGAAATGAAAGAACCACTACCATGAAGCACTGTAACTTTGTTTTTATCCATTAAAAACTTAATCCCACTACAAGTTTGGCTAATCACCTCTTCTTTGCGTTTTACCATTTGGTGTATATCAGCAGTAAGATTTTCCAGTCCAATTCCATGCGTTGCAAACGTATGTTTAGCATTATGGTAATGTTCAGAAGAATCTAATAACGCTTTAGATGGAATACAGCCTACGTTCAAGCAAGTTCCTCCTAATGTATCGTATTTTTCTATTAATGCTGTTTTAAAACCTAATTGTGCGCAACGTATTGCAGCAACATATCCACCAGGTCCTGATCCAATAATGGCAACGTCGTATGAACTCATTTAATTTGTTATTTAAAAATGCAAAGTTAGAATTTAAGTTTGTTTAGATAGTCGGGTTAAGGATAAAAATCTTGGAGTTTAGTAATTTTTTATACGTTATTAAGAAGGTAATTTGTTAGTCTTTGAAAATTTATCTTCAAATTTTCGATTCTCAGAGAGAATATTGATGTATATTTTATTTTGAAACCCTAGAAAATACTGAAGTATACATGTTTTTTAATTGAGTTTATAAAATCTTAAAGATTTACTCAATTTTCAGTTTTTTAGTGTGACTTTGTAATATTTAATGGTTTTAACCCTTTAAATGATGTATTTCTTGTAAAGATTTAATTAAATCTTGCTGAATTTGTTTGTTACAAATAGTTTTTTAGTTGATTTCTTGTTAATTAATATATAATTATACGTTATATGATCTAATTATTTAGATAGCTACAACTAATTAACAAGTTATCAAAAATTTATTGTTGATAAAGTATAGTGTTAATTCACATTAAAAGTTATAATTCAAAAATATGTTTTTCAGCATGATAGGATGATCTAACAAGGGGCCCACTTTCTACATATCTAAATCCCATTTTCAAACCTAATTCTTTGTATTCTTCGAAGCGTTGTGGAGTGATAAATTCAACAACCGGAAGGTGTTTTGGAGTAGGTTGTAAATATTGACCGAGAGTTAATATATCAACTTGAACACTGCGTAAATCTTCCATGGTTTCAATCACTTCTTTGTGTGTTTCTCCAAGTCCTAACATTACTCCGGATTTCGTACGCATTCCTCCTTTTTTTAAACGAAATAAGACTTCTAAACTTCTATCATATTTTGCTTGTATTCTAACTTGTTTGGTTAATCTTCTTACAGTTTCGAGGTTGTGAGAAACAATTTCAGGAGCAACATCGATAATGTTTTGTAGATTTTCCCATTTTCCCATAAAATCTGGAATCAAGGTTTCTAATGTTGTACCTGCTGATTCTTTGCGTATAGCATTAACTGTTGCTGCCCAAATTTCTGAACCACCATCTTTTAAATCATCACGGTCAACAGATGTAATGACAGCGTGTTTAACTTCCATAGTTTTGACACTATGTGCAACACGATTTGGTTCTAGTAAATCAGCTGCTAAAGGTTTTCCAGTTTGTACGGCACAAAATCCACAACTTCGTGTACAAATGTTACCTAATATCATAAATGTGGCAGTTCCCTCTCCCCAACATTCTCCCATGTTTGGACAACTTCCGCTTTCACAAATAGTATGTAATTTATGTTCATCAACTAAAGCACGCACTTTCTTGTAATTTTCACCGATAGGTAATTTTACACGTAACCAGTTTGGTTTTTTAATACGAATAGGTTGGTCGTCTTTGTTGATAATCTCGCTCATTTGTACAACTATTTATACAAAGATACAGCAAGTAAAATCTCGATTTTGGAGATTTCTCAACAGTTAATAAGATCGAATTGTTGATATGTGTTATTCTAAAGCTCCATTTGCTTTGGCAGTATCTATCCAAAATTCTGAAAGTTCTTTCACATTTGCCCCAATTGCGATTGCGAGATAAAGTGCCATTGTCATCATAAAAATAGATGCTTCACGAATTTCATGAATAGAGTTCAAACCGCCAAAAACATCTTGAATTTTCTGCTGAAGAAATTCATTATGTTTTTCTACAAAGGTTATTGAACCTACATTCGTTTTTATGTGTGGATTCATTAAAGCATCTATCCAAAATTTGTCAATCTTACAATATAATGTTTCAGGATTTTCCATTCCAAGTTCTCTCCAAGCTTTTAATGTGATTCGATCATCCGATGAAGCTAATGGAGTATCCAATAATAATGCAAAAGCGTTGTCTGCTAAATTTTGCACGACTTCTAAATATCCTGATTGTGCTTGTTCATGCTTTGTTGTTTCTTGTTGTTTTAAATATTCTGCAACCGATAAGTGAGGAAGTGTTTTAACTTCTGGACATTCTTTAAAACATGGAAATTCGTCTCCTTGGTATATATACTGTGTTTCTCCATGTTGAATTTGTCTGCCTAATGGGTACATGCGACAAGCGAGAGGTCTTCCAGTATGTACGCTACATCCAAATTGTTGGTCATACAATAAACAACTTTTCTTGCCTGTTACATTTATATTTCCCTCAAATTTTAATCGTATACCACCAAAGTCTGTGTATTTAGCACAAAATTCAGTTACTGTTATTTTTTTTGTATCTGCTAGTTGTCTTAATTCCCATGGATTTATCCAGATTTGATTTCCATGACAACATGTACCGGTTCTAGTACAGGTGAGTGGCAGTATGTCAGTATGGGAAAGAAGTGTGGTTTTTATTTTTTTCATTAAATCAAAGTTATTGTTTTTCATTCAGTGACAAAGTTTATCACATAAAAAGAAGTAATTTTACAATTCATAATTAATGAACTATGATTACTTCAAAAGTTGAATATGTAGGAGGTTTAAGAACTACTGCAACGCATCTTGCCTCTGGCTCAACTATCATAACAGATGCGCCAATTGACAACCATGGAAAAGGAGAGGCTTTTTCACCAACTGATTTAGTTGCTACTTCTTATGCTTCTTGTATGTTGACAATTATTGGAATTTATTGTCAGTCACACGATCTTCCCTTTACACATGGAAAAGCCGATGTAACAAAAATTATGTCTTCTACTCCTCCTCGTAAAATTGAAAAATTAATTGTTACAATCGATATATCGAATAATGGTTGGGACGAAAATCAAAAAAAACATGTCATCGCTGCTGGAAAAGCATGTCCTGTCGCTAAAACATTAGGAGATAATGTGGAAGTTGAATTAACTATTAACGCATAAGGTCAAAATATACTATGGAAAAAAGATTCGATAAACCTTTTCAAAGAAAAGAAGAAAAATACACTCCTCGTGAAAAGGAAAATGACGATATTATTTTTGGTGTTAGGGCGGTAATCGAGGCGATAAATTCTGGTCGCGAGATTAATAAGTTGATGATTCAAAAAGGAATGCAAAAAGAACTTTTCTTTGAATTAAAAGAAGCAACGGCAAACAAAAATTATTTTATTCAATTTGTTCCGGTTGAACGTTTAGATCGTATCACAACTGCAAACCATCAAGGAGTTATCGCTTATCTTTCTCCGATGGCGTATGCAAACTTTGAGGAGTTAGTAGATAAAGCGGTAGAGAATGAAGAAAAAGCATGTTTCTTATTTTTAGATCGTTTGACAGATGTGCGTAATTTCGGGGCAATAGCAAGAACTGCAGAATGTGAAGGGGTGACTGCAATAGTAATTCCTGGAAAAGGATCTGTTCAAGTAACGCCAGATGCTATCAAAACAAGTGCGGGTGCTTTGAATCGTATTCCCGTATGTAAAGTAGGAAACTTAAAAGACAGTTTATTCTATTTGCAGCAAAGTGGATTTAGGATCGTTGCTTGTACGGAAAAATCTTCTGTTCCTTTATATGAAGTAAACTTACGTGGTCAGGTTGGAATCGTGATGGGTTCGGAAGAAGACGGTGTAAGTAGCGATATTCTTAAAATGTGTGATATCAAAGCACGTATTCCGATGAAAGGTCAAATTGCGTCTTTAAATGTAGGAGTCGCTACAGGTATGATTTTATACGAACGTTTGAGGCAGGAGTTGTATTAAATAATTAAGATTTAAATATATAAGAAATTACTATATATGAAATTCGGTAAGACAATCAAAATATTTCTAATAGATGGAGAGCCAAATGGTCGGATGAGCTGTGAACTTTCTAATTGGTCAGGTAAAGCGTATAAAATTCCACGTATAAAAATAAAGGATTGTAATGATAGAATTGATTTATCTAGTACAGGTGTTTACTTACTTTTTGGTAAGGATGATGTGGGTAAAGAACAAGTATATATAGGATAAGCTGAATCAATATTAAAAAGACTAAATCAGCAGTTAAACCAAAAAGATTTTTGGAATGAAGCAATTGTTTTTATTAGTAAAGATGAAAATCTAAATAAAGCACATATAAAATACTTAGAAAATAGACTGCATGATATTGCTAAATCTACTAATAGATACAAAATAGATAATTCTGTTGTTCCAACTCAATCCTCTATTTCAGAATCTGATAGAGCAGAAATGGAAGAATTTATAGAATATATAAAGTTGCTTGTTAACACTCTTGGTCATAAGGTATTTGAAGAAAAAAGAGAATTTAAAACTAAACAAAATCAAGAAAGTTTCTTCATTAAAGCTGCTGGAGGTGCAGAATCTCAAGGGGAACTAACTTCTGACGGATTTGTTGTTTTTAAAAATTCTAAAGTTGCCTCCACAGTCGTAAATTCAATGACTTCTAATCTTATTTTATTTAGACAAAAGCTTATTGATGAAGGTGTTCTTGTTGAAAAAGAAGAATATTTTGAATTTTCAGATGATTATATTTTTAGTAGTCCCTCTACTGCAGCATCAATAGTAATGGGGCGTAATGCGAATGGATTAACTGAATGGAAAAATTTAGAAGGTAAAACACTTAAAGAATTTGAATCATGAATCAACTGAAAAGATTTCAAATAACTAAAGACTAGAAATTTTCTATTGATCAAATATATTTACAAATATTTATTGAGAAATTAAATTCTTTATAATATTCCTATTCTTTTGTCTGATGTCTTTTGTCTAATGTCTAAAAAAAACTAATCCAACACTTCCAATTTCGCAAATTTCAACAACAAGGTTTTACTTCCTTCTTGTGGGAAAAAGATAACTGCCTTTTTTTCTGCTCCAGCACCTTCTAAACGAATTACTTTTCCTTTACCAAATTTTTCGTGAAGTACATTGTAACCAACTTTTAAAGTGGATTCTAATTCTCCAGAATTTTTACTCGGTCTAGATGTTACATCGGAAAGAGAACGTAAACTTCGCGCTGGTTCAGGAGTGCGATTTAGTCCATGAGATATTGTCCGTTCAGAAATACCCGAATGTGAATTTAACGAACGACCACCAGTTCTGTTTTGGTAAGGGTTTTCATATTGAATATAGTCTTTGTTTATTTCAGAGATAAAACGACTTGGTTCGCTAGTTGTTAAGGATCCAAAAACAAAACGTGAAGCTGCATGAGAAATCGTACATGTTTTTTCGGCTCTAGTAACTGCGACATAAAATAAACGTCTTTCTTCTTCCAATTCACTTCGAGTGTTTAATGCCATTTGTGATGGAAATAGATTTTCTTCTAATCCTACCAAATAAACGTGTGGAAATTCCAATCCTTTACTCGAGTGTATGGTCATTAATGTTATGTGATTCTTTTCGTCTTCTTTTTCATTATCCGCATCTGTTAGTAAGGCAACATCAATCATGAATTCCGAAAGCGTATTGTTTTCATCTTCCGCTTTAGAATTTGTGAATGCTTTAATACCGTTTAATAACTCTTCAATGTTTTGATAACGCTCCACTTCTTCAGGACCTTTATCTTTTTCAGAATGCAATTCTTTTAGTATCCCAGATGATTTTGCGATTTCGTATGAAAGGTCGTATGCCTTCATCTTGTCGATTTGAACATGAAAGCTTTCAATCATTGTAGCGAATTCGGTAAGTTTAGCTTTCGTGGTAGCATTGAGGGCGATTGGATAACGATTGAAGTCATTAATTATATCCCAAATACTCACTTGGTAGGTATTGGATGCAATGATTAAGTTTTCAATGGATGTTTTACCGATTCCACGTTTTGGGTAATTTACGACACGTTTCAACGCTTCTTCATCTCTTGGATTAGCCGTCAAACGAAAATATGCTAAAATATCTTTAATCTCTTTACGTTGATAAAAAGATAACCCACCATAAATTTTATAAGGCATATTCAATTTTCGTAACGCCTCCTCAAATGCTCTAGATTGTCTGTTGGTACGATATAATATAGCAAAGTCATTAAAGGTTAAACCTTCTGCTTGTTTTAAATCATATATTTTGTTGGAGATAACTTTTCCTTCTTCATTATCCGTTAATGTTTTTATGATTGTAATTGGTTTTCCATCATCGTTTGCAGTCCATACATTTTTTTGAATCTGATCTTTGTTTTTGGAGATGACACTATTCGCAGCTTCTACAATTGATTTCGTACTACGATAGTTTTGCTCTAATTTGTATACACGGAAATCTGGATAGTCATTTTTGAAGTTCAGTATGTTTTGAATATTCGCACCACGGAAAGAGTAAATACTTTGTGCATCGTCCCCAACCACGCAAATATTTTCATAAACAGCTGCCAATTTTTTTACAATTAAATATTGTGCATAATTGGTATCCTGATACTCATCGACCAATACATACTTAAATTTGTGTTGGTAATATTGTAATACGTCAGGGAAATCTCTTAATAGAACATTTGTATGATATAGTAAATCATCAAAATCCATTGCCCCTGCTTTGAAACAACGATTTGCATAGGTCAGATAAATACGACTGATCTCAGGTCTACGACTCATTTTATCTTCCTCCATTATTTCCTTATTTTGGGCATATGCCTCGGGAGAGATGAGGTTGTTTTTTGCTGCTGAAATTCTACCTAAAACCATACTTGGTTTATAAGTCTTATCATCTAGGTTTAATTCTTTAATGATATCCTTTAGTAAACTCTTAGAATCAGATGTATCATAGATGGTAAAATTTTGAGGATACCCTAAACGGTCACTATTGAAACGTAAGATACGTGAAAAGACAGAGTGAAATGTTCCCATGGTTATATTTCGAGCTTCACCACCACCAACAATTGCATTGATTCTTTCTGTCATTTCTTTTGCTGCTTTATTTGTAAAAGTTAGCGCTAAAACATTGAAAGGGTCAATACCTTGTTTAATCATGTGGGCAATACGGTAGGTGAGGACTCTTGTTTTACCAGATCCTGCTCCTGCAATAACCATGATTGGTCCATCAATTTGTTCCACAGCCTCACGTTGGCTACTGTTTAATCCGTCTAAATATTCCATGTAAACAAAGATACGTTACAAGGATGTAATTTTCAATCATTTTTTGGAATCACTTTTTCTTAATTTAATATTAAACTTATTGCAAGAGTTTATAATTTGTTCATAACCATAGTTTCTTCAAGAATATCAAGCAGTGCAATGTTCATAACCTTTAATAAAGTGAATAAATTGTTTATTTCAACATCTAAATGTGAAAAAATTAGATAAAATCGAGTGTTTACTTGTATTGTATACTTTATTTCGTATCTTTGTAGTTCCCAAAAGTATGTTTGGGCTGTTTATTTATTAATAAAAGTTAGAGTTTAAGTATGCCAACTATTCAACAATTAGTTCGCAAAGGACGAACGGCAGTAGTTAAGAAAAGCAAGTCAGCTGCTCTTGATTCTTGCCCGCAACGCAAAGGTGTATGTGTAAGGGTTTACACCACTACTCCTAAAAAGCCGAACTCAGCTATGAGAAAAGTAGCGAGGGTACGTCTCACTAATGGTAAGGAAGTAAATGCTTACATCGGTGGTGAAGGACACAATTTACAAGAGCACTCTTTGGTGCTTGTACGTGGAGGAAGAGTAAAAGATCTTCCTGGGGTTAGATACCACATCGTGCGAGGAGCTGAAGATACAGCTGGTGTAGAAGGTAGAACACAACGTCGATCTAAGTACGGAACTAAGAGACCAAAAGCGAAAAAATAATTTAAAGCTTTCAAGAAATGAGAAGAAGAAAAGCCAAAAAAATCCCGATTCTCCCGGATCCAAAATTTAACGAAATTATCGTTACGAAATTCGTTAACAATTTAATGTATGACGGGAAAAAAACTCTAGCTTTTAAAATTTTCTACGATGCTATCGAATTGGTAGATTCAAAAGTAGAAGAACAAAGCGGGTTAGACGTATGGAAAAAAGCATTGGAAAATGTTACTCCTAGCGTAGAAGTAAGAAGTCGCCGTGTAGGTGGAGCAACGTTCCAAATTCCTACACCGGTTCGTGAAGAAAGAAAACAATCGTTAGCTATGAAATGGTTAATCGGTTATTCACGTAAACGTAATGAAAAATCTATGGCTGGGAAACTAGCTTCTGAAATCATCGCTGCTTCGAAAGAAGAAGGTGCTGCATTTAAGAAAAAAGCAGATACATTACGTATGGCTGAAGCAAACAAAGCGTTCTCACACTTTAGATTTTAATAGTCATGGCTAGAGATTTAAAATTCACAAGAAATATTGGTATTGCTGCGCATATTGATGCTGGTAAAACTACTACTACTGAGCGTATACTTTATTACGGTGGTGTAAACCATAAAATTGGTGAGGTACACGATGGTGGTGCTACTATGGACTGGATGGAGCAAGAGCAAGAAAGAGGTATTACTATCACTTCTGCTGCTACTACTTTGAAATGGCAATACCGTAATCAAGAGTATCACATGAATATTATCGATACTCCTGGACACGTTGATTTTACAGTTGAGGTGAATCGTTCATTACGTGTATTAGATGGTTTAGTGTTTTTGTTTTCAGCCGTTGATGGTGTTGAACCACAATCTGAAACTAACTGGAGACTTGCAAATAATTATAATGTTCCTCGTATTGGTTTTGTTAACAAAATGGACCGTTCTGGTGCAGATTTCTTAAACGTGTGTAAACAAGTGAAAGAAATGTTAG
Source organism: Flavobacteriia bacterium (assembly GCA_947463445.1). Lineage (GTDB taxonomy): Bacteria > Bacteroidota > Bacteroidia > Flavobacteriales_D > Crocinitomicaceae > CANHVK01. The sequence continues at coordinate 12,871 of CANHRS010000005.1, forward strand.
GAAGTCACGCTTTACCACTTCAATTAAACATTGGTGCAGAAGACGATTTTCAAGGTGTTGTTGACTTAATTAACTTCAGAGGTGTAGTTTGGAATGAGCACGATATGGGTATGACTTTCAAAGAAATTGAAATTCCTGCTGATATTATTGATGAAGCTCGTCAATTACGTGAAGAATTATTAGAAGCAGTTGCTGAATTCGATGATACATTAATGGAGAAATATTTCGTTGATCCAGAATCATTAACAGAAAGAGAAATCTTAGATGCGTTAAGAGCTGCTACTATCGCTGGTAAAGTTGTACCTATGATGTGTGGTTCTGCTTTCAAAAACAAAGGTGTTCAAGCAATGTTGGATATGGTAATGGAAATTTTACCTTCTCCAATGGATGTTGATGGAATTACAGGAACTGATCCAAAAACTGGTGAAGAGACTTCTCGTCAACCATCTTATAACGAACCTTTCGCAGCTTTAGCTTTTAAAATTGCAACAGATCCTTTCGTAGGACGTTTATGTTTTATTCGTGCTTACTCAGGTAACTTACAAGCTGGTTCTTACGTTTTCAATACAAGATCAGAAAATAAAGAGCGTATTTCTCGTATCTTCCAAATGCATGCTAACAAACAAAATCAAATTGATGAGTTAGGTGCAGGTGATATTGGTGCTGTAGTAGGATTTAAAGATATTCGTACAGGAGATACTTTGTGTGATGAAAAACACCAAATTATTCTTGAGTCAATGAATTTCCCTGAGCCTGTAATTGGTTTAGCTATTGAGCCTAAAACACAAGCAGATACAGATAGACTTTCTATTGGTTTGAATAAACTTTCTGAAGAAGATCCAACTTTCCGTGTTAACACAGACGAAGAGACTGGACAAACAATCATTAGTGGAATGGGTGAGCTTCACTTGGAGATCATTGTTGATCGTTTAAAAAGAGAATTTAAGGTTGAAGTAAATCAAGGTGCACCTCAGGTATCCTACCGTGAAGCAATTACTGCTGAAGTAGAGCACAGAGAGCAATACAAAAAACAATCAGGTGGTCGTGGTAAATTCGCTGACATTTTGGTTAAAATCTCTCCACAAGATAATCAAGAAAAAACAGGATTAGAGTTTGTAAACTCAATTAAAGGTGGTAACATTCCTCGTGAATTTATTCCTTCTGTTGAAAAAGGATTTAAAGAATCCATGAAAAATGGTGTATTGGCAGGATATTTAGTTGATTCTATGAAAGTAGAATTATTAGATGGTTCATACCACAACGTCGATTCAGATTCTTTATCTTTTGAGATTTGTGCTAAAATGGCATACCGTGAAGCTTTGAAAAAATGTAAGCCTATTTTATTAGAGCCTATCATGAAATTAGAAGTGGTTACTCCAGAAGAAAACATGGGTGATGTTGTAGGTGACTTAAACCGTCGTCGTGGTATGATGAAAGGTATGGATGATAGAGCTGGTGCAAAAGTGGTTAAAGCGGATGTTCCATTATCTGAAATGTTTGGATATGTAACACAATTACGTACTATAACTTCTGGTCGTGCTACTTCAAGTATGGAGTTCTCTCATTACGCTGAAGCACCTCGTAACGTTGCTGATGATGTAATCGCGAAAATTAACGGTAAAGTAAACGCTTAATAAGATTAACAGATGAGTCAAAAAATAAGAATTAAATTAAAATCGTACGATCACAATTTAGTTGATAAATCAGCTGAGAAAATTGTTAAGACGGTTAAAGCTACAGGTGCTGTAGTTAGTGGACCAATTCCATTACCAACACACAAAAGAATCTATACTGTATTAAAATCTCCACACGTTAACAAGAAAGCTCGTGAACAATTCGAGTTATGTTCTTACAAACGTTTGTTAGATATCTACAGTTCTTCTGCAAAAACTGTAGACGCATTAATGAGATTAGAACTTCCTAGTGGAGTTGACGTAGAAATTAAAGTTTAATTATAATAAAATAAAGTATGCCTGGAATAATTGGTAGAAAAGTCGGAATGACTAGCATCTATAGTGCCGAGGGTAAGGCAACGCCATGCACAGTAATAGAAGCTGGTCCTTGTGTAGTAACTCAGTTAAAAACACAAGAAAGAGATGGATACGACGCAGTACAATTAGGATTTGGAGAACGTAAAGAAGTACGTACTCCAAATGCTTTAAAAGGTCACTTCAAAAAAGCGAACACAACACCAAAAGCGAAGCTTGTTGAGTTTAAAGGTTTTGATGGTTTGAACCTTGGAGATGTTGTGAAAGTAGATATCTTTGAAGAAGGAGAATTTGTTGGAGTAGTAGGTACTTCTAAAGGTAAAGGTTTCCAAGGTGTTGTTCGAAGACACAATTTTGGCGGAGTAGGTCAAGCTACACACGGTCAACACAATCGTCTTCGTGCACCTGGTTCAATTGGAGCTTGTTCTTATCCTGCTCGTGTATTCAAAGGAATGCGTATGGCTGGACAAATGGGAAACAAACGCGTGATGACTGAAAACTTAGTAGTATTGAAAGTTCTTGCTGACAAAAATTTAATAGTGGTGAAAGGATCGGTTCCTGGAGCTAAAGGTTCAACTGTATTAATCGCGAAATAATGGAAGTAAAAGTAATTGACCAAAATGGAAAAGCTACTTCTAAAAAAGTAGCGCTTTCAGATGCAATCTTTGGTATTGAACCAAACGATCACGCAATCTATCTTGATGTTAAGCAACATTTAGCTAATCGTCGTCAAGGAACACATAAAGCGAAAGAAAGAGCAGAAATTGCTGGTTCTACACGTAAGATTAAAAAGCAAAAAGGTACTGGTGGTGCTCGTGCTGGTAGTATCAAGTCAGGTACTATCGTAGGGGGGGGGCGTATTTTCGGACCTCGTCCACGTAATTACCATTTCAAATTGAATATCAAATTGAAACGTTTAGCTCGTAAATCTGCGTTCGCTTATAAAGCAAAATCTGATTCATTAATCGTATTAGAAGATGTAAATTTTGATACAATTAAAACAAAAGGATTTATTTCACTTATTAATAATCTTGAGTTAACGAATGATAAAGTGCTTTTCATTTTGGGATCACAAAATGATAACGTATATTTGTCTTCTCGTAACTTAAAAAGAGTGAAAGTTGTTACAGCTGATTCAGTTAATACATTTGATGTGTTAAATGCTAAAAAAGTAGTAATGGCTGCTAGTTCCATTGAAGTTATCGAAAACATTCTAAACTAATTTAGTGATGAATAGAATTATTAGAAAGCCACTTATTACAGAAAAAGCAACGCTAGCGATGGAAACTCGTAATCGTTTTACTTTTGAAGTAGAAAAAAGTGCTAACAAAATTGAAATTAAAAAAGCTGTCGAAAAAATGTATGGAGTTCATGTAACTGAAGTTCGTACACAAACCTATGGCGGTGGTAAATCCTCTGTTAAGCAAACTAACAAAGGTATCGTTGTGCAACCTAACAATCCTTGGAAAAAAGCGATTGTTACAGTAGCAGATGGAGAAACGATTGATTTGTATAATAACATTTAACAAAAAGAAATGGGTCTTAAAAAATTCAAGCCTACAACTCCAGGGCAAAGACACAAGATCAACAGTACTTATACTGAAGTAACTACTAATGTACCAGAAAAGTCATTAGTAACGAAAAAGAGTAAAACTGGTGGTCGTAACAATGACGGTAGAATGACCATGAGATACATTGGAGGTGGTCACAAACAAAAATACCGTATCATTGACTTTAAAAGAGACAAACAGGATATCCCTGCAACTGTCAAAACTATTGAGTACGATCCAAATCGTACAGCTCGTATAGCTTTGTTGTTTTATGCTGATGGTGAAAAAAGATATATTATCGCACCTGAAGGATTGAAAGTTGGTGATACTGTTGTTGCTGGTAAAAATGCTACACCTAACGTGGGTAATGCAATGTTTTTGGCTGATGTTCCTCTAGGAACAGTTATCCATAACATCGAATTACAACCAGGTAAAGGTGGTGCTATTGCTCGTGGAGCTGGTACTTATGCACAGTTGAACGCTCGTGATGGTCGTTTTGCAATCATTAAACTTCCTTCTGGTGAAACTAGAATGATTTTGACTACTTGCTTAGCAACTATTGGTTCTGTTTCAAATTCTGAGCATAGCTTAGTTGTTTCAGGTAAAGCTGGACGTTCAAGATGGTTAGGTAGAAGACCACGTGTTCGTGGTGTTGTAATGAATCCAGTCGATCACCCAATGGGAGGTGGTGAAGGAAGAAATTCCGGAGGTCACCCTAGATCTCGTAACGGTGTTCTTGCTAAAGGATTCAAAACACGTTCTAAAACCAAATATTCTGATAAATACATCATCTCGAAAAGTAAGAAATAATAAGTTATGAGTAGATCGTTGAAAAAACCACCATTCGTACATTATAAATTGTTTAAACGAGTGGAAGAAGCACAAGCTTCAAACAGCAAAGCAGTGATCAAGACTTGGTCAAGAGCTTCTACAATTACCCCAGATTTTGTTGGGTTAACTATAGCTGTACACAATGGGAATAAGTTTATTCCTGTTTTCGCAACAGAGAACATGGTAGGACACAAGTTAGGAGAATTTTCTCCAACGCGTAACTTCCGTGGTCATGGTGCTGATAAGAAAAATAAGAAAAGATAGTTTTTAAAATTAGTAGTGACATGGGCGCTAGAAAAAGAATAAGAGCTGAGAAATTAAAAGAAGAGAAATCTACAACTGCAATTGCAAGTTTGAATGCTTCTCCTATTGCTCCAAGAAAGATGAGATTAGTTGCAGATCTTGTAAGGGGAGTTGATGTAAATAAAGCTTTAAATATTTTGCAACATAATTCTAAATTTGCTTCTAAAAGTCTTGAAAAGTTATTGCGTTCAGCAATTGCAAATTGGGAACAAAAAAATGAAGGTAAAAGTATTGAGGACGAAAAATTAGTTGTATCTTCTATCCAAGTTGATAGTGCTGCAATGATGAAACGTATTCAAACTGCACCTCAAGGTAGAGCTCATAGAATTAGAAAAAGATCGAACCACGTTACCATCATTGTAGATGGTGCTAAATAAGTAATAGAACATGGGACAAAAAACAAATCCAATTGGAAATAGATTAGGTTTCATCCACGGATGGGAATCTAATTGGTATGGTGGAAACGACTATAAGGATAAAATTGTTGAAGACGATAAAATCCGTAAATATTTGTTTACACGTTTATCAAGAGCTAGTCTTTCTAAAATTATCATTGAGAGAACTTTGAAACTTGTTACTGTTACTATTAATACTGCACGTCCAGGTGTAATTATTGGTAAAGGTGGTCAAGAAGTTGATAAATTGAAAGAAGAGTTAAAAAAATTGACGAAAAAAGAAATTCAAATCAACATTTTCGAGGTTAAACGTCCAGAACTGGATGCTCGTTTAGTTGCTGATGGAATTGCTCGTCAAATCGAAGCTCGTATCTCTTTTCGTCGTGCAATCAAGATGGCTATTGGTTCAACGATGAGAATGGGTGCTGAAGGTATCAAGGTTAAAATATCTGGTCGTCTTAATGGTGCTGAAATGGCTCGTAATGAGATGTACAAAGATGGACGTACTCCGTTACATACGTTCAGAGCAGATATTGATTACTCTGTTAGTGAAGCGCATACGACTTACGGTCGTATTGGAATTAAAGTTTGGATTTGCAAAGGTGAAGTATACGGAAAAAGAGATTTATCTCCAAACGTAGGCATGTCTGCTGCAGGTGCTAAAGGTGGTGCTACATCACAAGCTCCAAATAACCGTAAGGCTGCTCCAAAAAGAAAGAAAAAATAATTGATTTAATACATTATTAAAGATGTTACAACCAAAAAGAACCAAATTTAGGAGAGTACAAAAAGGAAGAAATCGTGGTGAAGCTCAAAGAGGTAGCACTATTGCTTTTGGATCTTTTGGACTTAAAACATTGGAACCTGCATGGATAACTTCTAGACAAATTGAGGCTTCTCGTATCGCTGTAACTCGTTACATGAAAAGAGAGGGTCAGGTTTGGATTAGAATTTTCCCTGATAAACCTGTAACTTCTAAGCCTGCAGAGGTAAGGATGGGTAAAGGTAAAGGAGCACCAAGTCACTGGGTAGCAGTTGTTAAACCAGGTCGTATCTTATTTGAAGCAGACGGTGTACCTTACGAAACTGCAAAAGAAGCATTGCGCTTAGCTGCACAAAAACTTCCAGTAAAATGTAAGTTTATAGTTCGTAATGATTATGTTGTACCTGGTAAATAATTAAGATATGAAACAACAAGAAATCACCAAGTTATCAGATGCAGACTTAAGAGGTCGTATCGAGACTCTAGAAGAGAAATTGATGAAGATGAAAGTATCACATGCAGTAACTCCAATAGAAAATCCGTTACAAATCCGTGCAACAAGAAAAACTGTTGCGCGTCTGAAAACAGAATTGGGTAAACGTTTAATTCAAGCTTAGGCTTGTTTAATTTGAAATTTGCTTAGTAATGGAAGAAAAGCGTAATTTAAGAAAAGAAAGAGTAGGTGTTGTTACTAGCGATAAGATGGAAAAATCTATCGTTGTTTCTGTAGAAAGAAAAGTAAAACATCCAAAGTATGGTAAGTTCGTAAAAAAAACTACTAAATTTGTTGCTCATGATGAAAACAATGACTGTAACGAAGGCGATACAGTTAGAATCATGGAAACAAGACCCTTGTCAAAGAACAAGAATTGGAGATTAGTAGATATTGTTGAAAGAGCTAAATAATCATTAATAATGATACAACAGGAATCAAGACTTTCAGTAGCCGATAACTCGGGAGCAAAAGAGGTGTTATGTATTCGCGTTTTAGGCGGTACTAAACGTCGTTATGCTTCAGTTGGAGATAAAATCGTAGTTGCTGTAAAGAGCGCAACGCCCTCTGGTGCCGTAAAAAAAGGTCAGGTAGCCAAGGCAGTTATAGTAAGAACAAAAAAAGAAGTACGTAGAGCTGATGGCTCCTACATTCGATTTGACGACAATGCTGTGGTTATTTTAAATCAAGCAGGAGAGATGAGAGGTACTCGTATTTTCGGACCAGTAGCACGTGAGCTTCGTGAAAACAATTTTATGAAAATTGTTTCTTTAGCTCCTGAAGTACTTTAAAATTGTGGAAGTTATGCAAAAGAAATTACACATTAAAGTTGGAGACACAGTTAAGGTACTTAGCGGTGACTCTCGTGGACAAGAAGGAAAAATTCTTGTTATCGACAAAAAGAAAAGCCGTGCTGCAGTTGAAGGTTTGAATATGGTTAAGCGTCATGCTAAGCCAAGTGCTTCAAATCCTCAAGGAGGCATTGTTGAAAAAGAGAGTGGAATTCATATTTCCAATCTTATGGTTGTTCACAATGGTGTTGCTTCAAGAGTAACACGTAAAGAGAACAAAGCAGGTAAATTAGTTCGTCATTCTAAAAAGTCAGGGGAGGAAATTAAGTAATGAGTTATACACCGAGACTAAAGGAAAAGTATGCACAGGAAATTATTCCTGCACTTACTGAAAAATTTGGGTACAAAACCGTTATGCGTGTACCTAAATTATCTAAAATTGTATTAAGCCAAGGAGTTGGTGATGCAGTAGCCGATAAAAAATTAGTAGATAATGCAGTTGCAGAATTGTCTAGAATTGCTGGTCAAAAAGCAGTTGCTACAATTTCTAAAAAAGATATCTCTAATTTCAAATTGCGTAAAGGAATGCCAGTTGGTACAAAAGTTACTTTACGTGGTGATAAAATGTTCGATTTTTTAGATCGTTTTATCTCTGTTGCTTTACCTCGTACAAGAGACTTTAGAGGAATTAATCCTAAAGGTTTTGACGGAAGAGGAAACTACAACTTAGGTATTAAAGAACATATCATTTTCCCTGAAATTGATATCGACAAAGTAAGTCGTATGATGGGTATGGATATTACCTTTGTTACAACAGCAGATAGTGATGAAGAAGGAAAAGCTTTGTTAGATGCTTTTGGTTTTCCATTTATTAAAAAATAAGTAAGATGGCTAAGGAATCAATGAAAGCGCGTGAGCGCAAAAGAGAACATATGGTAGCTAGAGATGTTTCTAAAAGAGCAGCTTTGACATCTATCATTAAATCTTCAAGTACAGATGAAGCTGTACAAAATGCAAAATGGGATGCTATGTTAGCAATTCAAAAATTATCAGCTAATGGTGCTAAAGTTCGTTTACATAACCGTTGTGGTTTGACAGGACGTCCTAGAGGTTACATGCGCCAATTTGGTATCTCAAGGGTAACTTTCCGTGAGATGGCACTTGCTGGTAAAATCCCAGGAATTAAAAAATCAAGTTGGTAAAATCTTAATTAGGTAAAAAATGAATACAGATCCTATTGCAGATTTCTTGACTCGAATTAGAAATGCGAGTAGTGCTAATTTGAAAATGGTTGAGATCCCTGGCTCTAATGTTAAGAGAGCTATGACTCAAATCCTTTTCGATCAAGGTTACATTACAAATTTTAAATTCGAAGATGACGAGAAACAAGGTGTAATTAAAATTGCACTTAAATACAATCAGTCTACGAAAGTACCAGCTATCACTAAGCTTGTTCGTGCATCACGTCCAGGATTAAGAAAGTATAGCGGTTCAGCTGAAATGCCACGCGTTTTAAACGGGTTAGGTATTGCAATCGTTTCTACTTCTAAAGGTGTTATTACTGATAAAGAAGCTAGAAAAAACAATGTTGGTGGAGAAGTTCTCTGCTATGTATATTAATTAAATTTAATTAGTAAAATGTCAAGGATAGGTAAAAATCCAATTACGATCCCGAGTGGAGTAGAAGTAAAACTTAATGGAAACGTTGTTTCTGTTAAAGGTTCGAAAGGTACTTTAACACAAGAAATTGATTCTTGTGTTACACTTATCATTGAGGACAATATAATCACTTTTAACCGCGAATCTGATGCTCCTAATCATAGAGCTAAACATGGTTTGTACCGTGCTTTAGTGGATAATATGATTACTGGTGTATCGCAAGGGTACAAGAAGGAAATGGAAGTTATCGGTGTAGGTTACCGTGCAACTGCTACAGGTCAAACTTTAGAGTTGTCATTAGGTTATTCACATGCGATTATTTTGGAAGTTCCTTCTGAAATTAAGGTATCTGCAGAAACCCTTAAGGGTAAAGCTCCAGTTGTAACTTTAGAGTCTCACGATAAACAATTAGTAGGACAAGTTGCTGCCAAAATTCGTTCCCTTCGTAAACCAGAGCCATATAAAGGTAAAGGTATCAAATTTGTTGGTGAAATAATTAGAAGAAAAGCTGGTAAAGCTGCAGGTAAAAAATAATTTAAAATATCATGGCATTTAGTAAAATAAATAGAAGAGCTAAGATTAAAAGAAGAATCAGAAAGAAAGTTTCTGGATCTGCTCAATTGCCTCGTCTGACTGTATTCCGTTCTAACAAGCAGATTTACGCTCAATTAATTGACGATACAAATGGTGTTACTTTGGTAGCATCAAGCTCTTATAAAAACGTTGCAGCGGATAAATTAACGAAAGTTGAACAAGCTGCATTAGTTGGTAAAGAAGTTGCTGCTAAAGCAATCAAAGCTGGTATCGATAAAGTAGTTTTTGATAGAAATGGTTATTTGTATCATGGAAGAGTTAAATCATTAGCTGACTCTGCAAGAGAAGGCGGACTTAAATTTTAAACGATGGCGACATTAAATTTAAATAGAGTAAAATCTACAGAAACTGAGTTGAAAGATAAATTAGTTGCTGTTAACCGTGTAACTAAGGTTACAAAAGGTGGACGTACTTTTAGCTTTTCTGCGATTGTTGTAGTAGGTGACGAAAACGGAATCGTTGGTCATGGATTAGGAAAAGCTAAAGAGGTTACTGAAGCGATTACTAAAGGCATTGACGATGCGAAAAAGAATTTGATACGTGTTCCAATTTTAAAAGGAACAGTACCTCATGCACAAAAAGGTAAATTCGGTGGAGCACAAGTTCTACTTAAACCAGCTACACCTGGTACAGGTGTTATCGCTGGTGGTGCTATGCGTGCAGTTTTAGAGAGCGTAGGAGTGCATAATGTACTTGCTAAATCTCAGGGTTCATCAAATCCTCACAATGTTATTAAAGCAACTATGGATGCGTTATCTCAAATGAGAGATGCTGTAACAGTTGCTAGACAACGTGGAATTAGTTTGGATAAAGTGTTTAACGGTTAATATTTCAATCATGGCTACAATTAAAATTAAGCAAGTTAGAAGTTCGATTAAACGTCCTGCTATTCAAAAAGCTACAATGCAAGCTTTAGGATTTAAAAAAATGAATCAGGTAATTGAACACGAAGCTACACCTCAGATATTAGGTATGGTTAAAAAAGTACAACATCTTTTGGAAGTTGTTGAGTAGAATCTTTAAATCGAATTGATATGAATTTACATAATTTAACTCCTGCAAAAGGTTCTGTTAAGAAGACAAAACGTATTGCTCGTGGTCAAGGATCTGGGCATGGTGGTACTTCTACACGTGGACACAAAGGAGCAAAATCAAGATCTGGATATAGTACAAAAATCGGTTTTGAAGGTGGGCAAATGCCTCTTCAAAGACGTGTTCCTAAATTTGGATTTAAAAATATAAACAGAGTAGAATATAAGGCTATTAATTTAGACATTATTCAGTCTTTGATTGAACGTAAAAATGTAACTGAAATTACTCCTGATGTATTACGTACACATGGTCTTATTTCACGTAATGATTTAGTAAAAGTATTAGGTCGTGGTGAGTTAAAATCTAAAATAAGTGTAAGTGCACATAAGTTTTCTGATACTGCAAAAGCAGTTATTCAAGAACAAGGTGGTAATTGTTCAGAAATCTAATTAACTTTGCCTTTATTTTATTAAAATGAAGAAGTTTATACAGAATATTAAAAATATCTGGAAAGTAGAAGAATTGAGAAAGAGGATTTTATTAACTCTTTCTCTAATTCTTGTTTATAGAGTTGGTTCTTTTATCATCTTGCCAGGTGTTAATTATGATGCTTTAGCTGCGGCTAATGCTAAAGGTGATTCTAATGCACTTGAGTCTTTATTGTCTCTATTCTCAGGAGGTGGGTTTTCCAATGCTTCAATTATGGCTTTAGGTATTATGCCTTATATTAGTGCTTCTATCATAATGCAGTTGTTGGGTATGGCTGTTCCTGCTGTGCAAAAAATGCAAAATGAAGGAGAATCTGGTAAAAAGAGAATCAACAATTATACTCGTATTCTTACGATTATAATTTGTGCACTTCAAGCACCTACATATTTAACAATGTGGATTGGTAACAAAGGTGCTTTGCCTTTAGATGCCGGTTCAATGTGGTGGATACAATCTACAATTGTTTTAGTTGCAGGTTCTATGTTCGCAGTATGGTTAGGTGAGCGAATTACTGACAAAGGAATTGGTAATGGTATTTCATTATTAATTACTGTTGGTATACTTTCTCGTTTTCCACAAGCATTATTTGCAGAAATTGGTTTTAATAAGGATAACTTAATTATGATTGTTTTAGAATTGGTTGCATTTATGTTAATCGTTTTAGGTACTATCTTAATTGTTCAAGGAGTTCGTAAAATTCCAATGAGTACAGCAAAGAGAATTGTTGGTTCTCGTGGTGTAGATTCAGAAGCTGCTCGAAGTTATTTACCTATTAAAGTTAATGCTAGTGGTGTTATGCCGATTATTTTTGCTCAGGCAATAATGACTATACCGGTTATGATTTTTTCAAAAGCAAGTGCAGAGGGATCAACTAATTTTATTCAACGTACTTTAGGAGATGTATATGGATTTTCATACAATGGTTTATTAGCATTGTTGATTATAGTATTTACTTTCTTTTACACTGCTATTATGATTAATCCTCGTAAGATGGCGGATGATATGAAACGTAGCGGAGGTTTTATACCCGGAGTTAAACCTGGTGATGAGACTGCTGATTATATTGATATTTTAGTTTCTCGTATTACTTTACCAGGTTCTATTTTCTTAGCATTAATTGCGATTTTACCATCAATTGCTCATGGAGCTGGAATTACTTCTGGATTTGAGATGTTTTTTGGTGGAACTTCTTTATTAATTATGGTTGGTGTTGTTTTGGATACACTTCAACAAATTGAGACTTATTTATTGAATCGTCATATGGATGGTTTAATGGAAGGTTCTAGAGTACGTGGAAGACAAACAAATGAAATAGCATCTTATTAATTATGGCAAAGCAAAATTCGATTGAACAAGATGGTGTAATTATTGAGGCACTTTCAAACGCAATGTTTCGTGTTGAGTTAGAAAATGGTCATGTTATCACTGCACATATTTCTGGTAAGATGAGAATGTTTTACATTAAGATTCTTCCGGGAGATAGAGTAAAGGTTGAGATGTCGCCTTATGATTTATCAAAAGGGCGTATCTCTTTTAGATACAAATAGTATTTCTCCTTAAATAATAAAAAAATGAAAGTTAGAGCTTCAGTTAAAAAACGTTCTGCAGACTGCAAGATCGTTAAGAGAAAAGGTAGAGTTTATGTGATTAATAAAAAAAATCCTAAACTTAAACAAAGACAAGGATAATTAAGTAGGTATATGGCACGTATAGCAGGTATAGATTTACCAAAGAAAAAAAGAGGTGTAATTGGATTGACTTACATCTATGGTATTGGTCGTAGCACGGCTAAGCAAGTTTTGGATAAAAATGGTATTGATGAAAATATCAAAGTTCAAGATTGGAATGACGATCAAATTGGTTTGATTCGTGAGTCTATTAACGAGTTTAAAGTAGAAGGACAGTTACGTTCGGAAGTACAATTAAACATTAAACGTTTAATGGACATTGGATGTAATCGTGGGATTCGTCATAGAGCTGGTTTACCATTAAGAGGTCAACGTACAAAGAACAACTCTCGTACAAGAAAAGGTAAAAGAAAAACAGTTGCGAACAAGAAAAAAGCGACTAAATAATAAATAGTATGGCAAAAGCTGATAAAAAGAAGAAGAAAAACGTCAAAGTAGAGGCAATGGGTGAAGCGCATATTCAAGCTACCTTCAACAATGTTATTATTTCTTTGACTAACAACGCTGGTCAAGTTATATCTTGGTCATCGGCTGGTAAAATGGGATTCAGAGGATCAAAGAAAAACACGCCTTATGCTGCGCAAATGGCTGCTGAAGATTGTTCCAAAGAAGCATTTGACTTCGGATTACGTAAAGTTAAGGTTTTCGTAAAAGGACCAGGTGGAGGACGCGAGTCTGCAATTCGTTCTATTCATAATTCTGGAATTGAAGTAGTAGAAATCGTTGATATTACTCCATTACCACATAATGGGTGTCGTCCTCCTAAACGTAGAAGAGTATAGTATAAACCAAAAGAGATTATAGAGTGTCGAAGGAAAGCCTTAATTCACACTCTCTCTTTTTAAATTAAATAAAAATGGCAAGATACACAGGTCCAAAGTCGAAAATAGCTCGACGTTTCAATGAACCTATCTTCGGACCAGATAAAGCTTTAGATAAAAGAGCTTACGGTCCTGGACAACATGGTCCAAATAAAAGAAGAGGAGGTAAAAAGTCTGAGTACGCGATACAGTTAGCGGAAAAGCAAAAAGCTAAGTATACTTACGGTATATTGGAGCGTCAATTCTCTAATTTATTTGAGAAAGCTTCGCGTATGAAAGGAATTACAGGTGAGAATTTATTACAATTGTGTGAATCTCGTTTAGATAATACAGTTTATCGTTTAGGTATTTCTCCTTCTCGTCGTGGTGCGAGACAATTAGTTTCTCATAGACATATAACAGTAAATGGAGAAGTTGTAAATATTCCTTCTTATACTATTAAAGTAGGAGATGTTATCGGAGTTCGTGAAAAATCTAAATCTTTAGAGGCAATCACTTCTTCATTAGCTTCTACTAGTAAGAAATATGATTGGTTGGATTGGAATAATTCTGAGTTAGCAGGTAGATTTTTAGCTACACCAGCACGTGAGATGATCCCTGAAAACATCAAAGAACAATTAATTGTCGAATTATATTCTAAATAATAATTAAAGAATTAACATGGCTATTTTAGACTTCCAAAAGCCTGACAAGGTTATCATGATTCAATCAGATGAGCATAAAGGACAATTTGAATTCCGTCCTTTGGAGCCTGGTTATGGTATCACTGTAGGTAATGCATTACGTCGAATATTATTATCTTCCTTAGAGGGATTCGCAATATCTTCTATTCGTATTGAAGGTGCAGATCATGAGTTTACTACCTTAAAAGGTGTAGTTGAAGATATTACTGAAATTGTATTGAATTTAAAGCAAGTTTGTTTTAAACAACAAATCGATGGTACAGATAACGAAACTGTAATTATTTCTGTTAGTGGTCAAAATCAATTAACTGCTGGAGATTTAGGTAAATTTACTTCTGCTTTTCAGGTTTTAAATCCTGATTTAGTTATTTGTAACATGGAGCCATCTGTTAAATTTGAAATGGAATTGACCATTATCAAAGGTAGAGGTTACGTACCAGCTGAAGAAAATAAAATTCAAGGTGTTCCATTTGGAACTATTTTTATTGATTCTATTTTTACACCAATCAAAAACGTAAACTACGCAATTGAAAACTTTCGTGTAGAACAAAAAACGGATTATGAGAAGTTAGTAATGGAAATTACTACAAATGGTTCTATTCATCCTAAGGATGCTTTGAAAGAAGCTGCTAAGATTTTAATTCATCATTTCATGTTATTTTCTGATGAGAAAATTACTTTAGATAGTGAGTCTAAATCTGATTCAGATGAATTTGATGAAACATCTTTGCATATGCGTCAATTGTTAAAAACAAAATTAGTGGATATGGATTTATCTGTTAGAGCACTTAATTGTTTAAAAGCTGCTGATGTAGAAACGCTTGGTGATTTAGTATCGTTTAACAAAAATGACCTATTGAAATTCCGTAATTTCGGTAAAAAATCTCTTACTGAATTAGATGATTTAGTAGACAATAAGGGGTTAACTTTTGGTATGAACGTAGCCAAATATAAATTAGACAAGGACTAATAACCATATTATAAAGTATTACAATGAGACACGGAAATAAAGTAAATCATTTAGGTAGAAAATCAGAGCACAGAAAGGCTATGCTATCTAATATGGCTAATTCTCTTATTGAGCACAAGCGCATTACTACTACAGTAGCTAAAGCAAAAGCTTTAAGAGGTTATGTTGAGCCATTAATTACAAAATCTAAAACAGATTCTACACATTCTCGTAGAACTGTGTTTAGTTATTTGAAAAACAAAGAAGCTGTTTCAGCTCTATTTAGAGATGTTGCACCGAAAGTTGCTACAAGAAATGGTGGTTATACACGTATTATTCGTTTAGGTTTCCGTTTAGGGGATAACGCAGAAATGTGTATGATTGAATTAGTTGATTTCAATGAGTTAATGTTAGCTAATGAAGCTCCTAAGAAAGCTACGACAAGAAGATCTAGAAAACCAGCTGGTGCTAAAGCATCTGCTGCTTCTATCGAAACTTCTGTTGAAGAGGTTGCTTCTGAAGAAACAACTACTCCTGAAGCTACTTCAGAAGATTCTACTGAAGACGGTGCTTCTGAATAAGAAAAATAAATTTCAATTTTTGAATAGTTAAAGGGTGATTTAGGTCACCCTTTTTTTATGTCTTATTGTTAAGAACCTATTCAATTTGTTAATTGAATTTTATGAGTATTTCATATTGTTAAATTTTGATTTTTTATTTTTGTACAAATTATTATTATGGAGGAAAGATTACCTGCTATTCTTTTATTAGAAGATGGCACTGTTTATAATGGATATGCTGTTGGTAAGGTTGGTACAACAACTGGTGAAATTGCTTTTAATACTGGTATGACTGGTTATCAAGAAGTTTTCACAGATCCGTCTTATGTAGGTCAGATTTTAATCATGAATACACCACATATTGGTAATTATGGTGTTCAAGAGGATGAGAATGAATCTGATTCTATAAAAATATCTGGATTAGTAACAAAAAAGTATTCTGAAGTTTTTTCAAGAACTTCAGCAAATGGTTCACTAGATGAAATGATGTTATCTAATTCTTGTGTAGGTATTTCTGATGTAGATACACGAGCTTTGGTTCGCCATATTCGTAGTAAAGGTGCTATGAATGCCATAATTTCTTCTGATAATTTAGATGTTGAGGCTTTAAAATCTCAACTAAAACAAGTTCCTTCAATGGCTGGATTAGAATTATCTTCTCGTGTTTCTACTAAAGTAGCGTATGAAAGTTCTTCTGAAAATCCATCTTTAAAAGTTGCTTTATTAGATTTAGGAGTTAAAAATAGTATTGTCAAATGTTTGGTAGAACGTGGTTGTCATGTTAAAGTATTTCCAATGAATACTTCAATTACTGAGTTGAATGCTTTTAACCCTGATGGTTTTATGTTGTCTAATGGTCCTGGTGATCCAGGAGTTATGTCAGAAACAATAGCTTTGGTTAAGGAGATTGTTGCACAAGACAAACCAATTTTTGGTATTTGTTTAGGGCATCAAGTTTTAGCTTTAAGTCAAGGTTTGAAAACTGAAAAAATGTTTAATGGTCATAGAGGTATAAATCATCCTATCAAGAATTTAAAAACTGGTAAAGGAGAGATTACATCTCAAAATCATGGTTTTGTTGTTTCGAAAGAAAGTGTTGCTGCAAATTCAGATGTTGCAATTACACATATTCATTTGAATGATGATACCATTGCAGGTATTGAAATAAAAAATAAACCAGTATTTTCTGTACAGTATCATCCAGAGGCCTCTGCTGGTCCACATGATTCTAGGTATTTGTTTGATCAGTTTATTGATAATATGCATAAATATAAAAATTAAGATGAGTTTAATTACAAAGGTTGTTGGAAGACAAATTTTGGATTCACGTGGTAATCCAACGGTTGAAGTTGATGTGTATACATCCAATGGTGTATTAGGTAGAGCGGCAGTTCCATCTGGTGCTTCAACAGGGATTCATGAAGCAGTTGAATTGCGCGATGGTGACAAGACTGTGTACATGGGTAAAGGCGTACTTAAAGCAGTAAATAATGTGAACACAATTATTTCGGATGCTTTGGTAGGTAAACATGTTTACGATCAAAAATCGATAGATCAGTTATTATTGAAGTTAGATGGTACTGAAAACAAATCTAATTTAGGTGCAAATGCAATTTTAGGAACTTCGTTAGCAGTTGCAAGAGCTGCAGCTGACGAAGCAGGAATGTCTTTATATCAATATATTGGTGGAGTTGGTGCAGTAACTATGCCTGTTCCAATGATGAATATATTAAATGGAGGTTCACATGCGGACAATTTAATTGATATTCAAGAGTTTATGGTTATGCCTTTTGGTGCAACTTCTTTTTCTCATGGATTACGTATGGGTACTGAAATTTTTCATCATTTGAAAGAAGTTTTAAAATCACGTGGTATGTCTACTAACGTAGGTGATGAAGGTGGTTTTGCTCCAAATTTAGGTTCTAATGAAGAGGCAATTCAAGTTGTAATGGAGGCTATTAAAAAAGCTGGTTATACACCTGGAGAAGATGTATATATTGCATTGGATGCAGCTTCTTCTGAGTTTTATAAAAATGGTAAATACGTTTTTGAATCTACAGGCGAAGAGCGTACTTCTGAAGAAATGGTTGCTTTCTGGGAAGAGTGGTGTGCTAAATATCCAATTATTTCTATTGAAGATGGTTTAGCAGAGGATGATTGGGCTGGTTGGAAGTTAGCGACTGAAAAATTAGGAGATAAAGTTCAATTAGTTGGTGATGATTTATTTGTTACGAATACTAAACGATTATCAAGAGGGATAGAAGAGAATACTGCTAATTCTATTTTGGTGAAAGTAAATCAAATTGGTTCATTAACTGAAACAATTGAGGCAGTTCAAATGGCTACGCGTAATGGTTATACATCAGTTATGTCACATCGTAGTGGTGAGACTGAAGACAGTACGATTGCAGATTTAGCAGTTGCTTTAAATTGTGGGCAGATAAAAACAGGTTCTGCTTCTAGAAGTGATCGTATGGCTAAGTACAATCAATTATTACGTATTGAGGAAGAACTTGGTGCGAGTGCAGTTTATCCTGGTAAGAAATTTAAGTTTATTAAATAGAAAAAACATAAAATGTTTTTTTGATCCGTTAAAGCTCCCGAGAGGGAGCTTTTTTTATTTAGAGCTTGTCATAGTGCTTTGCACTAGGTTTGGATATATCGTCCTTTCAGGACTAGAATCGGTTTAGGGTTTGTTTATCTTATGTTTATTTTGCCTTTTTGATTCGGATTTTGTTATTCTTCTTTCTATATTTATAGCACCAAAAAATCAAAATTCATACTATGACAACTCAGGAATTTCAACAAGATATTTTACAAGGTATTCCAAGTGTTTTACCTGCTCAAAAAGCATATGAAAGTGTTATAAATCATGCACCAAAACGTAAGGAAATTTTATCTAAAGAAGAAACACGTTTGGCATTGGAGAATGCGTTGCGTTATTTTTCAAAGGAATTACATACGGAATTAGCACCTGAGTTTTTACAAGAGTTGAAAGATTTTGGTCGTATTTACATGTATCGTTTTCGTCCAGATTACACCATGTATGCTCGTCCGATTGAAGATTATCCTGGTAAATCTTTACAGGCTAAGGCAATTATGTTGATGATTCAAAATAACTTAGATTATGCAGTTGCGCAACACCCACATGAGTTAATTACTTATGGTGGAAATGGTGCTGTATTTCAAAATTGGATTCAATATCGTTTGACGATGAAATATTTGGCGGAGATGACGGAAGATCAGACCTTGGTGATGTATTCAGGTCATCCGATGGGATTGTTTCCTTCGCATAAAGATGCTCCACGTGTTGTTGTGACGAATGGAATGGTTATACCTAATTATTCTAAACCAGATGATTGGGAGAAAATGAATGCTATGGGAGTTTCACAATATGGACAAATGACAGCTGGTTCCTATATGTATATTGGACCACAAGGAATTGTACATGGAACAACTATTACTGTTTTGAATGGATTTAGAAAAATCAAAAAATCTCCTGCAGGTTCTTTATTTGTTACCTCTGGATTAGGGGGTATGTCAGGAGCTCAACCAAAAGCAGGGAATATTGCAGGTTGCGTAACTGTATGTGCTGAAGTAAATCCAAAGATTACAAAAATTAGACATGCGCAAGGATGGATTAATGAAGTGATTGATGATATTAATCAATTAGTTGTACGTGTAAAAGAAGCACAAGCAAATAAAGAGGTTGTTTCGATTGCCTATTTAGGAAATATCGTGGATGTGTGGGAAACATTTGATGCTCAAAATTTACACATTGATTTAGGTTCCGATCAAACATCGTTACATAACCCATGGGCAGGAGGTTATTATCCTATTGGTTTAACGTTTGAAGAGTCGAACGAATTAATGGCAACGAATCCTGAAGAATTCAAACATAAAGTGCAAGCAACGTTAGTTCGTCATGCAGCTGCGATAAATAAGCACTCTTTAAAAGGTACGTATTTCTTTGATTATGGAAATGCCTTTTTATTGGAAGCTTCTCGTGCAGGAGCGGATGTGATGGCAGCAAATCATATTGATTTTAAATACCCATCCTATGTACAGGACATTATGGGTCCAATGTGTTTTGATTATGGTTTTGGTCCATTTCGTTGGGTTTGCGCATCTGGTAAAGCAGAAGATTTAGCTAAAACGGATGAAATTGCTTGTCAAGTACTAGAAGAATTAATGAAGACAAGTCCAGACGAAATTCGTCAGCAAATGGATGACAATATTACGTGGATCAAAGGTGCGCAACAAAATAAATTAGTTGTAGGTTCTCAAGCACGTATTTTATATGCAGATGCTGAAGGTAGAATGCTCATTGCAGAAGCTTTTAATAAAGCAATCGCAGCAGGTCAAATTGGACCGGTTATATTAGGTAGAGATCACCACGATGTATCTGGAACAGACTCACCATACCGTGAAACTTCTAACATCTATGATGGGTCTAAGTTTACGGCAGATATGGCGATTCAAAATGTGATTGGCGATAGTTTCCGCGGAGCTACTTGGGTTTCTATCCATAATGGAGGTGGTGTAGGTTGGGGAGAAGTAATCAACGGTGGTTTTGGAATGTTGTTGGATGGTTCTGCTGATGCGGATAGACGATTGAAGTCTATGTTGCATTGGGATGTAAATAATGGTATTTCAAGAAGGAGTTGGGCTAGAAATGAGGGGGCGATCTTTGCGATTAAACGCGCAATGGAGAAAGAGCCTTTGTTAAAGGTTACAATTCCGGAGTTGGTTGATGGAAGTGTATTGGATGGGTTGATATAAGGGGTT
This sequence comes from Flavobacteriia bacterium, assembly GCA_947463445.1. GTDB lineage: Bacteria > Bacteroidota > Bacteroidia > Flavobacteriales_D > Crocinitomicaceae > CANHVK01. Next base: position 33,248 of record CANHRS010000005.1, read on the forward strand.
GTTTTAATTTTGATATAATGGGTGCGTCGCGACACACCCGAACGGCAATATAATTGATTATTAGTGGTTAGTAACTAAAAACTAGGTTTTACGTTTTTTCTTTTTAGCTGCAGGGAATAGGATATTGTTAAGAATTAAACGGTATCCTGGTGAGTTTGGGTGTAGGTTTAAATCCGTTGGAGGATCTTGCACCATGTGTCGGTAATCTTCTGGGTCGTGACCACCATAGAAAGTCCATGTACCTTGCCCTAATTCACCGTGTACATATTTCGCAGTTCCAAGTGCTTTGTTTTCTCCTAAGATTAGAACATTTGATTTAATAAATTCTTTTTTAAAGTCTGTTGTTTGCCCCATGAAATCATCTATGATGTCTGTATGGCATTGTGTTAACATGGTTGGAATCACATCCCATTTTGCTGAAAATTCAAACAAAGAGAATTTGTCCATTGCTTCTGATCTATGTAGGTCCGTTCCGTCGATATTAGCATATTCATATACAAGCGGATTTCTTTCCAATGTAAATTTATCAAATGCAAAGGTGTTATTGAAATCTAGTTTTTGTTGACAATTTGGATCTGCAGGATCTCCATCGTACATGTTTTCGCAGATGTCCGTATTGTGCGCTGCGAGTGCAATATCAAAACTGTCGGTACCACTACACATTGTAAAAAGGAATCCACCTCCAAGAACAAAATTTTTCAGGTTATTTGCAACCGCTAATTTTAGTTGAGATACCTTATGGAAACCTAACATTTTTGCATCGTTTTCGGCTTCTTCTACTTGCGCAAGGTACCAGGGAGCGTTTTTGAAGTTGCTATAAAACTTACCATATTGTCCTGTAAAATCTTCGTGGTGTAAGTGTAACCAATCGTATTTAGGAAGTACCCCCATGACAATGGCGGAATCATAGATTTTATCGTAAGGGATTTCAGCGTATTCTAATACAAGTGTTACAGCATCATCCCATGGTTGTTTACCTTTCGGAGTATAAACCGCAATTTTAGGTGCTTTTTCTAGTTGTATAATTTCTTGATTTACATCGGGATTGGAGATTTCATTTCGAATTGCATTCGCTTTTCCATCCGTAATCACCTCGTATTTTACACCACGAATGGTTAATTCTTCTTCAATTTTAACATCGTGAGGGCATAAAAAAGAACCACCTCTGTAATTTAGTAACCACTCCAATGTTAAACCGTTATTTAACATCCAGTATGCTATTCCATATGCTTTTAAATGGTTTGTTTGTCCATTATCCATAGGAATCAATACACTTGTAGCATTTAGTCGTAAACTAAAAGAAATAAGTAGAAAAAGAAATAGTAGTTTTTTCATTTGTTAGAAAGGATCATCAAGACTATCTGTATTGAAATCGAAATTTTCCTCTGCTTCATTCATTTTACTTTGAACGGTATAGCTATTTCCTGCAGGGGCATTATCGAAACCAGTATTTACTCCCAAAGCACCCATTGTTTTACCAATTGGTTGGAAATCTTCTTCGAATGAATCGAAATTATCGAAACGCGCATATTCTCCTATAAAACGTAAACGAACAGAGTCTGTAGCACCATTTCGGTGTTTTGCGACAATAATTTCTCCTACACCAAGATTGGATTCTCCTTCTTCGTTTTGAAGAATTTGATAATATTCTGGACGGTATAAGAAAGATACGATATCGGCATCTTGCTCAATTGCTCCAGATTCACGTAAGTCGGAAAGTATTGGTTTTTTATCGCCACCTCGTGTTTCTACGGAACGACTTAACTGCGAAAGTGCAATTACAGGAATGTTTAATTCTTTTGCAATCTCTTTGATGGAACGCGATATGGTAGAAATTTCTTGTTCACGGTTACCAGAACCTTTACCACCACCGGCAGTCATCAATTGTAAGTAATCAATGATTACCATTTGAATATCGTATTGGCTTTTCAGACGGCGACATTTTGCACGTAAATCGAATACCGAAATACCTGCGGTATCATCAATGTAAATAGGTGCAGTTGCTAATTTTGCAATTCGTGTATGTAGTTGTTGGAATTCGTGTTCAGCTAAATCCCCTTTTCTTAGTTTTTCAGCACTAATTCTTGATTCAGAAGCAATTAAACGTTTCACTAATTGAACTGAGGACATCTCCAGCGAGAATATAGCCACACCCATACCATAATCCACGGCAGTATTTCTCGCCATGGAAAGTACGAATGCTGTTTTCCCCATCGCAGGTCGTGCAGCAATTACAATCATGTCCGAACGCTGCCATCCCGAAGTAAGTTTATCTAGTTCCCGGAAACCAGTAGGAACACCAGATATACCATCTGTATTTTTAGAAGCTTTTTCAATTTCTAAAATAGCTTCACGCACAACGTTTTGCATTACGTCTACGTTCTTTTTCATGTTGTTTTCTGCAATCTTGAAAAGGTCACCTTCCGCTTTGTTTAGCAAATCAAAAACGTCCGTTGTTTCATCGAATGCGTCGCGAAGTACTTCGTTACACATTCGAATGATTTCGCGTTGGATATATTTTTGAGAGATAATTCTTGCGTGGTATTCTGCGTGTGCAGCAGAAGCGATGCGGTGTGTTAATTGAGATACATATAAAGCACCACCAGCCATTTCTAATTCACCTTCTTTACGAAGTTGTGTTGTAACAGTAAGTAGATCGATAGGATTTGTACTAGCGAAAAGTTCACGAATGGCTTTGTAAATCACCACGTGTTTTGGGTCATAAAAACTACTAGGTGTCAGTACATCAATTGTGTCGTTCACCGCATTTTTGTCTAACATCATTGCTCCCAAAACAGCCTGCTCTAAATCAACAGCTTGTGGAGGTCGCTTACCGAAAGCATCCGGAAAATCTGCGTTTGCAGGTTTCGTTCTGGTTAGCGGTTTTTTGATTTTATCCGAATTATTTTCCATAGAAACAAATGTACGGAAAGGGAAGAGAGATACAAAATTTTGTTGATAAATGGTGGTGCTTACCTCATGTTTTGTTCTAACCAATCATTGATGTTCTTTTCAAGGAGATTTAAAGGTATACTTCCATTTTCTAAACATTTATCATGAAATACTTTTATATCAAACTTATCACCAAGTTTTTCTTCTGCTTTTTTACGTAAAGCAAGAAATACAGATTCACCTGTACCATAACATGTCATTTGACCTGGTGTTACAATCATTCTTAATACAAAATTTTCAATTGCTTTTTTGGATAAATTAGGACAGTATTTAGTATAATATTTTATCGCATCTGACTGTGACCAATTTTTTGCGTGAATACCTGGGTCGATAATCATAGTAATTACAAATCTAAAATATAGATTTATACGATTTGTATCGTTTGAATATAAATTCATTTCATCTGCTAAAAGTTCAGAATATCTCGCCCAACCTTCATTAAATCCACCATTTCCAATTAATTCGAGTAATTTTGATGAATTTGCTAGGTCTAATTGAATTCCTCCTTGAAGGTGGTGGCCTGGATAAACTTCGTGAAAAGCTAATGCTTCGACCAATCCTTTGTTTTGATGTTTAAAATCATATAATTGTATATAAAAAGTGCCAGAGTCTACATTTTTAAGCATTGGTTTTTGATATTCACTATTAGCCATTGGTAAATAATCAGGAATTGGTTCAATTTTATATTTTTGTTTTGTGATTAAATTAAAATAGAGAGGAAGTTTTTCTTCTGCTCGAGATAATGCATTTTTTGTATATTGAATTAATTCTTCTTTAGATTTAAATGTTTCAGAAGTATCTGATACTATAGATTTAATAGTATCAAAATTGGAAGTTTTGAAGAGTTCATTTCCAATTTTTATTATTTTCTCTTTTCTAAAATTCAATCTTTTTAAACCATTTTCGTACATTTGATTAGCACTTATTTTTAAAGTCGTGTTTGCTCGTAATTTTGCTTCATAACATTTAAAACCATCGGGATTTGAAGAGACGCCTATGTTTGATTTAGCTTTAGGTAAATAGTTGAATTGAAGAAAATCTCTGTATTCTTTTATTTTCGGATAGATTTGCTTGGAAATAATTTTTTCTAATTCTAATCCAAAATCTTTTAGACTATCCTTAGTTGAAGGGATGTAATATGGAGATTCTTTAAATGGAATTGCTAATTGCTCATCAAGTTGTGTTATTATTAATTCAACAATGACTTTTGGTGTTGAATAGCCTTGTTTGAGTCCTTCCTTTAGTTTATCCATTTCATTTTGAATAAACATTGGTATTTTAATCCATCTTTTAAGTACATTTTTTCGATTCAATTCTGAACCTATCGGTTGTGCTTCACAAAGATTACTGATCCCAATGTGCCATCCATCTAAATGACTAAGTAACCAAAGATCTTCTTTGCAAATTCTACATTCTTTATCACTTTCCAATGTTTCAAAAAGTACTTCGTATGTTAAAAGGTCTACTTTAGTTAACGATTTTTTGTCAATTTTTATCAATTCTGCATATAACGAATCTTCGAAATTTTCTTGGATTTCAATAGCATTCATTGAGTTATCGCCTAAATTCACATTATCGGCGTTTTCGATGCCGTACATTGTTCCGTATTCAGGATGAGTCTTAAACGCTTGATTAATATATAAATCAGCTAATTGATTTACTTTAGAGTCTTGAGGAAAATAATAGTTGCATATCAGCAATAGTATAGAGAATGCTATTATCTTTTTCATTTTATTAGATTAAATATTTTTATCTAATATACAATTATTTTATAGATGAATTTGTCCTCCCCCTCGGTCCCCCTCCAAAGGGGGAAGATTTATGTTTTGCTTCAAATTAGAATAGTAATTCAAGGTTTTAAGAAGCTTTAAATTAATTTTAAGCGTTAAATATTTTCTTACATTTGCAGTCAAAAATTACTTGTTATGGCTGACTTTTTTTATCAAAATCCATTTCCAATTTTAGGAGATAAAACAGAATATAGAAAAATCACTTCTGATTATGTGAAGGTAGTAAACTACGGCAATAGAGAGGTGTTAGAAATCGAACCAAAAGGATTGGAATTATTGGCGCAAGAAGCATTGAGTGATGTTTCTTTTTACTTAAGACCAACTCATTTAGAGAAATTACGAGCGATCATTGAAGATCCAGAAGCGACAGACAATGATCGTTTTGTTGCGTATAATTTATTGCAAAATGCAACCATTGCAGCGGAGGGTCAATTACCTTCTTGTCAGGATACAGGAACAGCAATTGTGATGGCGAAAAAAGGGGAGGATGTTTATACCGGCGTTACTGATGAAGAGCATTTGTCGAAAGGGATTTACAATACCTATCAAGAAAAAAATTTACGTTTTTCTCAGGTTGTTCCATTGACCATGTTTGATGAGAAAAACTCCGGAACAAACTTACCTGCACAAATTGATATTTATGCTAAAAAAGGAATGTCTTATGAATTTTTGTTTTTAGCAAAAGGGGGAGGTTCTGCAAACAAAACATTTTTATATCAACGTACAAAGTCCTTGTTGAACGATGCATCTTTAGAGCAATTTGTAAGAGAACGTATCAAAGATTTAGGAACATCTGCATGTCCACCATATCACCTAGCATTGGTTATCGGAGGAACATCTGCGGAGTCAAATTTAGCGACAGTTAAGAAAGCATCTGCGGGTTATTTTGATGAATTGCCAACTGAAGGAAACGAAGGAGGTCAAGCATTCCGTGATTTGGAATGGGAATCACGTGTACATAAAATTTGTCAGGAGAGTTTGATTGGAGCACAATTTGGTGGTAAATATTTTACCCATGATGTACGTGTGATTCGTTTACCACGTCATGCTGCTTCCTGTCCAGTTGGATTGGGTGTTTCTTGTTCTGCAGATAGAAATATCAAAGCAAAAATCACGAAAGATGGAATTTTTGTAGAGCAATTAGAACAAAATCCTCGTAGATTATTGCCAGAGACAGCACCGCATTTAGAAGCTCCTGTTGAGATTGACTTAGATCGTCCAATGGCGGAAGTTTTGGCTGAATTGTCGAAATATCCAATTAAGACGCGTTTGAAGTTAAATGGAACATTGATTGTTGCGCGTGACATGGCACATGCTAAAATCAAAGAAATTATCGATGCTGGTCAACCAATGCCAGAATATTTTAAAAACCACCCAATTTATTATGCAGGTCCTGCGAAAACACCAGAGGGAATGCCTTCCGGAAGTTTTGGTCCTACAACTGCTGGTAGAATGGATGCTTATGTAGATCAATTCCAATCCTTAGGAGGAAGCATGATCATGTTAGCGAAAGGGAATCGTTCGAAAGATGTTACCAATGCTTGTAGCAAATACGGTGGTTTCTATTTAGGTTCGATTGGTGGTCCTGCTGCTATTTTAGCGAAAGAGAATATAACTTCTGTTGAGGTGGTTGATTTTCCGGAGATGGGGATGGAGGCAGTGAGAAAGATTACGATTAAGAATTTCCCAGCGTTTATTATTACGGATGATAAGGGGAATGATTTTTTTGAAAATATTTAGAAAATTTTTAGCTCAGACTATTCTTCGTTCGACTTCAAAATTAAATTCCAAATGTGCTAGAGCACACTGCGGTTTTAATTTTTTGTCTGCCTCGAAAACTAAACGCTAAATTCTTTTCTAGGTTTATATAAGTTTTTTAAGTCCCGGTTTTGCTGGGACTTTTTTTGTTTCGCTTTGCGAAACGGAGGGAACGCTATTATTGGACAAATAGAGTAAGCATATTTGCTTTGTATTTTTTGAGACGCAAAGCATTGCGTCTGCACGGGGTTTAGCGTTCGATTTCGATACTAAAGTCTGAGGTAAGGATGAATCGGGCGTCGATAGATTTTTCTGTTCCAGGCATTTCCAAGCCTTTGATTTTGGCTGTTTTACCAGTAGTTATTAGATCTACAACTTGTTTGTCGGTGAGTTTTTTGTTAAGTAGGCCAAAAGGGATTTTAAATCCACATGTCGTAAAGTTAGCACATCCATATGCAGTTTTACCTTTTCGCAAATTTACTTGTTTGCATTTTGGACATACTAATTCTTCGGGATTTTCGGTTTTCTTTTCTTTTTTTTCGCGTGGTTTAGAAACTTTTGATTTGACTTCTTCTAATGGTTTTTCTGGAGCGATAGCAATAACACGTTTAGTGTTAAAAATTACCTCTTCCGTTAATTCAGAAACCATTTGTACCAATTCTTGTTTGAAGGTATCTAATTCGTATTCTCCTTTTTCAATGAGACGAATTTTACGTTCCCAGTTACCTGTAAGTTCTGGGCTTTTCAATAATTCGTTTTGAATTGTATCGATCAAATCCACTCCTGTTTGGGTTGGGACAATGTTTTTCTTTTTACGTTCAATATATTTTCTACGAAATAGTGTCTCAATGATGTTAGCACGTGTGGATGGGCGACCAATACCATTGTCTTTCAGTAACTCTCGCATTTCTTCATCTTCTACTTGTTTACCTGCTGTTTCCATGGCACGTAACAATGTCGCTTCCGTATAATATTTTGGTGGAGAAGTTTTACCTTGATGTACTTTTGGTTCGTGTGGTCCAGATTCTCCTTCTTCGAAATGCGGCATCACCGTTTCCTCTTCCCCTTTTTTATCCGATTCCCCTTGTTTATCATTGCTGTAAACCTCTCGCCAACCCGGTTCAATAATCTGTTTTCCTGTTGCTTTGAATTCAACCTGACCTACTTTTCCAAGTACTGTTGTGTTAGACACTTTACATTCAGGGTAAAAAACAGCAATAAAACGTTTTGCTATCAGGTCATAGATTTGTTTTTCATTTAGTGGTAATCCTTGTGGGAACTCTCCAGTCGGAATAATTGCGTGGTGATCTGTCACTTTTTTATCGTCAAAAACTACTTTCGACTTTGGAATTGGTTTTTGCAATAAGGGCGCAATTAATCGTTCGTAAGGTTTCATCGCTTGAAGAATCCCAGGAACTTTTGGATGGATGTCTTCCGATAGGTAGGTTGTATCCACACGCGGATACGTCACCAATTTCTTTTCGTATAAGTTTTGGATTCCTCTTAAAGTTTCATCCGCAGTAAACGCATATTTACGGTTGGCTTCCACCTGAAGAGCTGTCAAATCAAATAATCTTGGATTTCCTTCCTTTCCTTCTTTTTGTTCGAAGGAGGTCACCTCGAAATTATGCTGTTTTAAATATTCTAATCCTTTTTCTGCTTTCTCTTTGGAACGAATTCGGTCGATGGTTGCCGTAAATTCCGTTTCTCGGTAGGTAGTTTTTAATTCCCAGTATTCATCCGTAACGAAGGCTTCAATTTCCTTATGCCTTTGAACAATCATGGATAAGGTTGGAGTTTGTACACGACCAATTGAAAATGTTGCTTTACCTCGACCAAATTTTACTGTAAATAAACGTGTGGCATTCATTCCTAGCATCCAATCACCGATTGCACGAGCACTTCCAGCTTTGTATAAATTATCATATTTGGTAGACTCTACCAATTTAGAAAACCCTTCTTTGATTGCTTCTTCTGTCAAAGAAGAAATCCATAAGCGTTTGATTGGAACATTGCATTTTGCCTTCAACAATACCCATCGCTGAATTAATTCTCCTTCTTGTCCGGCATCCCCACAGTTTATAACTTCTGTACAGTTTTGCACTAAACGTTCGATGGTATGAAATTGTTTTTTGGAGGATTGTTGGTCGATAAGTTTAATCCCAAAGCTCGAAGGAACCATTGGTAAATCTTCTAAGCGCCAGAACTTCCATTTTTCTGTATAATCTTGGGGTTCTTTTAGGGTACATAAATGTCCGAATGTCCAAGTGACTTGGTACCCATTTCCTTCCATATAGCCGTCCTTGGCCTGTGTAGCGCCGATTATTTTGGCGATATCACGTGCGACACTTGGTTTCTCTGCTATACAAACAATCATAGAAAATTATTGGGAGAGCGAAGATACGGAAAATGTAAAGGAAGAAAAAATGATGTTAATAAGTCGTGAGAAATAGCTTATTTCCAGTAACGATACACCGTAAAACCATGCGGATTTTTTTCATCTGCATCGTAACGCAAAACTTCTTCTTTGTTCCATGCTGATTCATCGAATTCAGGGAAAAAGGTGTCTGGTTTAAAAGCGTGATTGATGAAGGTAATAAACATTTCGTTTAAGTCTTTATGATCCAATGCTTCCCGGTAGATTTGTCCACCACCGATTACAAATAATTTGCGTTCAGATTCAGCTTTGAAGTGTTCTATGCATTCATTAAGAGAAGTAAACACTTTACACGTTCCGGCGTCAAAATTAGCGTTACGACTAAGCACGACATTTTCTCTGTTTGGAAGTGGTCTGTATTTCTCCGGAATCGAATCGTAATTTTTTCGTCCCATTACCACAATTTGTTCTTTGGTGGTTGTTGTAAAAAAACGCATTTCAGCAGGTAAATGCCACATTAGGTCATTGTCTTTACCGATTCCTCGGTTGCTATCCATGGCTACGATTAGGGAGAAATTCATTTGAGTGACGAGTTACGAGTGACGGGAAACGAGTGACGAAATTAAACTGCGACTGCACCTTTGATGTGTGGGTGTGGGTCGTAGTTGGTTAATTCAAAATCTTCCAATTTGAAATCAAAGATGTTTTTCACCTCAGGATTTATTTTCATGGTTGGAAGTGGTCTGAAATCGCGGGTTAACTGTAATTTCACTTGTTCTAAATGATTGTTGTACAAATGTGCATCCCCAAATGTATGAACGAAATCTCCTACTTGGAGGTTGCATACTTGGGCTATCATCATTGTTAACAAGGCATACGAAGCAATATTGAAAGGTACACCTAAAAAAGTATCAGCACTTCGTTGGTATAATTGGCAACTTAATTTACCATCTGCTACATAGAATTGGAATAAAGAGTGACATGGCGGTAAAGCCATATTATCCACATCTGCGACATTCCAAGCAGAAACCATTAATCGACGTGAATTTGGATTCTTTTTAATTTGGTCGATAAGGTTTGAGATTTGATCAATCGTACCACCTTTTCCATCTGGCCAAGACCTCCATTGATACCCGTATACAGGTCCTAAGTTTCCTTGTGCATCTGCCCATTCATCCCAAATAGATACGTTATTATCTTTTAGGTATTTAATATTTGTGTCCCCACGTAAGAACCATAATAATTCAACAATAATAGAGCGTAGATGCAATTTTTTTGTCGTAAGCAATGGGAAGCCTTCACTTAAATCAAAACGCATTTGGTAACCAAAAGTAGAAATAGTACCGGTACCAGTTCTATCTCCTTTTTGTGTTCCATTTTCTAGGATGTGGTTTAGTAAATCGTGGTATTGTTTCATGGTGACTTAGGATTCAGAACGTTTGTTAATTTCATCGCGTAAACGAGAAGCTAGCTCATAATCTTCATTTTCAATTGCGTCTAGTAATTGTTGTTCTAATTCTTCTACATTATATGTAGTGGCAGGTTTTTCACTTGTTGTTGTACTTACTTCTGAGGAAGGAGTTTCTTGTTGTAATTCTGCATTTTCATCTAGAAGAATACCAGCGCTTGCTAGGATATTTTCGTAGGTGTAAATTGGACATTTGAAACGTACTCCAAGTGCGATTGCATCGGACGTACGTGCATCGATTTCGCTGAATTTTTCGTCTTTCGAACAAATCAATTTCGCGTAAAAAACACCTTCGACCAAATTGTAAATAATTACTTCAACTACTTCAATTTGAAAAGATTGCGCAAAACTTTTGAATAAGTCATGGGTTAATGGTCTTGTAGGTGTCATTTTTTCCAATTCAATAGCAATAGCTTGCGCTTCAAAGCCACCGATGATAATTGGCAAACTTCTTTTCCCTCCAGTTTCGGCAAGAACAAGCGCATATGCTCCTGACTGTGTTTGGCTGTAGGAAAGACCTACAATTTCCAATTTTACCTTTTCCATGTATTACTCAAGATATGAAAAAACAAAAACCAGTAGTGTTTCCGCTACCAGTTTTTATTATAAATTTATTTGATATTATTAGTTTGCATTTTTGAAATTCTTCAATGCCTCTGTTAATTTAGGTAATACTTCAAAAGCATCTCCTACGATTCCATAATCTGCAGCTTTAAAGAAAGGAGCTTCAGAATCCGAGTTAATAACAACGATTACTTTAGAACCATTTACACCAGCTAAATGTTGGATAGCACCAGAAATACCTGCAGCGATGTACAAGTTTGGACGAATTGCCACACCTGTTTGTCCTACGTGCTCATGGTGAGGTCTCCAACCGATATCTGCAACTGGACGAGAACAAGCCGTTGCAGCGCCCAATACATTTGCAAGATCTTCTACGATACCCCAGTTTTCAGGACCTTTTAAACCACGTCCTGCTGAAACTACTAAATCCGCTTCTGGTAATGGAATACTACCTTCTGGTTTTTTAGTGTCCATTACTTTAATTGCAGCAGCACCAACATTCCCGTTGAACGCTTCAACAGTTGCAGTTCCACCTACATTTTCTGGTTGGATAGAGTTTGGTAATAACGAAATGATTTTTACAGCAGTTTTCACAGCAACATTTCCAAATGCTTTTCCAGAGAATACGTTTACTTTACATGTAAAACCATTTCCAGTTTCCGGTAAAGCAATTGCACCAGAAACCAATCCAGCTTTCAAACGAACAGATAAACGCGGAGCAACAGCTTTCGCTACTAGGTCGTGTGAGAAAATTACTACCTCCGCACCCGTTGCTTCCACAGCACTTGCTACTAAACGTGTAATTTGTTGGTTATCTGCGTCATTGATGGAAGAATCAACCAATACTTTGTTAGCTCCGTAAGCGCCTAATGCTTCTGCACCAGCAGCTTTTCCGTAAGCAACAACAGTCACTTCTCCTCCTAATTTTTTTGCATACGTTACAGCTTCAAAAGAAGCTTTAGCAGCAAAATGGTTTGTATTTATATATACTAATGCTTTCATCTTAAATAACTTTTGCTTCGTTGTGTAACAAATCAACTAATTCTGCCATGTTTGAAGGATCAATCATTTTACATGCTTTTTTTGCATCTGGTAATGAATAAGACTCAAAACTTGTGTAAACATCCACAGCAGATGGAGCAATCACTTCTAGTGGTTTTGTTCTAGCTGCCATGATACCACGCATGTTTGGAATTCGTTGTTCCGCCATACCTTTTGCGCAACTTACCACTGCAGGAGTAGAAACCTCAACGATTTGTAAACCTCCAACAATTTCTTGTTCCAATGTCAACGTTGTACCGTTTACATCTAATTTAGAAGCTTGCGAAGCAAAAGGAACATCTAGGAATTCAGCTATCATTCCAGCAACTTGTGAACCGTTGTAGTTGATAGTTTCTTTTCCTGTCAATACTAAATCAAAGTTGTTTTTCTTTGCATACTCAGCGATTTGAGAAGCAACAAAAAACGCATCAGTTGGTTCAGCATCAATACGCACTGCGTTGTCAGCTCCGATAGCTAATGCTTTACGGATGATCGATTCATCTGCAGCATTTCCAACCGTAATGATTGTTACATTTCCTCCGATAGTTTCTTTTAACTCCAAAGCACGAACAAGGGCATACCACTCGTCGTATGGGTTAACAATATATTGCACGCCGTTCTCATCAAATTTTGTATTACCATCGGTAAACGCAATTTTAGAAGTTGTGTCTGGTGATTTACTGATACAAACTAAAATATTCATGCTAAAATTTTAAACTTAACATACAAATTTAAGAAATAATAGTCAGTTAGCGGTGGTTTGGTGGAAATTTTGAGAAAGGAAAGTTGAGGGGTGGAATTGAAGGGGTGGAAATTAGAAATGGTGGTTGTTTCGCTTTGCGAAACGGAGGGTTTTCTCTTACTTTTTTCTGGCCAAAAAAGTAAGCAAAAAGGCCTTATCGCTGTAAAAATGAATCACCAATACGAAACGTTTACTACAAAAACAAAACTTCCTTCGGAGCTACTTCGTGGTCCTCCTTCGTCGTCAGACACTTGTTTTTGTTACGTAAACTTTTCCTAATAGGTACCGATTCATTTTTACTAGGCGACGAATTTCGGTTCACGTTTTTTAGTGGTTCGTATATAGTTCAATTGCATTTTTGGAGGGTGGATTTGTTTCGCTTTGCGAAACGGAGGTTGTTTTGTCACTTTTTGGAGCAGCAAAAAGTAACCAAAAACTGCTTGTCGCTCGAAAAGCATCGGATTTTATTTCGAAACGTTCGCTACAAAAACAAAACTCGTCGTACCTCCTCAGACAGTTGTTTTTGTTACGCTGCCTTATTCGATAAAAGCACGATTTACTTTTCTGATGCGACGAATTTCGGTTCACGTTTTTTAGTGGTTCGTATATAGTTCAATCGCATTTTTGGAGGGATGGTTGGATTTTGACTTTGTCAAAATGGACTCTGCGGCCTCTAAAACGAGTTATTGTCAAATTCTCCGAATCCTCTGCGAAAATATTTTCTTTCGGTTTTCAAAAGTTACATTTTCATGGATGGCTTTATGTTCATTCTTCGATTTTGTGAATTTAATTATCTTTATGGATTCAACTAGTGCAAGTTTAGTATGGCAAAAAATAAATTACGTCGTTTTAGTGAAATGAAAGAATGGTCGAATGTGTATGAACCATCGTTGGATCCATTAAAGCGGGAGCCTTTTCCTTTGAAAGGGAGGTGGAATGCGGAACATTTCAAGAACGAAAATCCGATTGTGTTGGAGTTAGGTTGTGGTAAAGGGGAGTATTCGATTGGGATGGCGGATCATTTTCCAGAGAAGAACTTTATTGGTGTTGATATTAAGGGTGCTCGTATTTGGGTTGGAGCGAAGGATGCTGTTGAACGTGGTGTGGAGAATGTTGCTTTTTTACGCACAAAGATTGATTTTATTACCGATTATTTTGGAGAAAACGAAGTAGATGAAATTTGGTTGACATTCTCAGACCCTCAACCGAATAAACCTAGAAAACGTTTGACTTCATCGTTATTTATAAATCGCTACCGTAAAATCTTGAAAAAAGGTGGAATAATCCATTTAAAAACGGATAGTGATGTCTTGTTTGAATCTACGGAAGAAGAAATCAAAGAACACGGGTATGATTGCTTAGAATTGACTTGGGATTTGTATGCTTCGTTGGAAGGTAAAACGGAATTAGAACGCGAAATTTTTTCAATCAAAACGCATTATGAAGAGTTGTTTACAGCGAAGGGTAGTGTGATAAAGTATTGTAAGTTTAGGGTGGGGTAGAGATAGGAGTTAGCAATTTAGCAAATAGGCAATAGCAAATAGGCAATAGCTTTTAGTAGATAGGCAATAGCATTTAGTAGATAGTTTTGGAAGGGAGGGAATAGGCAGTAGGAAATAGGGAATAGCTTTTAGTAGATAGGCAGTAGGAAATAGGCAATAGCATTTAGCAGATAGTTTTGGAAGGGAGGAAATAGGTAATAGCTTTTAGTAGATAGGCAGTAGGCAATAGCTTTTAGTAGATAGGCAGTAGTATTTAGGCAATAGGCAATAGCATTTAGCAGATAGTTTTAGAAGGGAGGTAATAGGTAATAGCTTTTAGTAGATAGGCAGTAGCAAATAGGCAATAGCTTTTAGTAGCTAGTTTTGGAAGGGAGGAAGTATGAAGACTACCCAAATTTTTCTCTAACTCCTCTTTTAACATTTCTTCAAATAATTCATCGAAAAATTCTTACATAAACAAAGAATCTAGATTTAAGTCTTTTGTTACCAGTCCTATTCCGTGTTTTCCTGTTGTACCCCAAGGACTAATCATTACTGTATACACACCTTTTTTTGTTTTTGTCGCCTCCTTAAATTGAGATTCTTTATTTCTAAGTTTACTAGAATAATCCATGTCAATTGTAAATACGTCATTGTAGAATTTTAGTTCACATAGAAGTATCGTATTATCATTTCTATCTATTACGAGGTCAATTTGTGCATTTTTATTACTCCAACTGTAATTTTTTGATGAAATTTGGTCACATTTCAAGGTTTTTTTAATGCTGTCAATGTGTTTGTAACACATCATTTCAAAAGCGTATCCACACCAAACTTTATATTCATTTGTCGTGTGTAATTGTGACCATTGATTATTTTTATTCTTTGCAATAAATTGTAAATGAAATAGGCAGAATTCATCAAAAATACGATAACGTGTTATTTTTCTATTGTTCCCAATAGCTTCGTATTTTTCAATAAATCCTGACTCTATGAGTTCTTCTAAAGATGTAGAAAATTGTCCTCCTGAAGTTATTTTTTTATCTTTTAGTATCTCATCTCTTGTCATTCCCATTTTAGCACCTCGGGAAAGCGCTTGTATGATTTGTTCGTGATAAGTTCCTTCGTCAAAAAGTGATTTGAATACTTCGTCAAATTCATACTCTAATTGCGCTCCTTTTTGAAAACAAATTCTGTCAATTGCTGTAACAGCAGAATCTCCAGGTTGTATATGTTCTAAATATTCAGCCACTCCTCCAAAAGTCATGTAAATCTTTACAATTTCAATTTCAGGTAATATGATTTTTTTATTTGTAAAAAACTCTTTAACTTCTGATAATGTGAATGGTTGTAACTTTATTTTGCGTGTAATTCGGTTGTGTAATCCTCCTCTATTTCTAATTATTTTTTTTAACATGTATGAAGCTGCGGATCCACATACTACCACAATAAGATCATTTCTAGTGGTACAGTATGTATTCCAAAAATTTTCAAAAGCTGGAAGAAAATTCGATCGCATGGTGTCCACCCATGGGAATTCATCAATAAATATTACTTTCTTTTTTTTCGTTTCTTTGATTCCTTTAAGATACTGTTTTAATAAATCTAATGCTTGTAGCCAATTTTCAGGTTTACTATCTTGAAATTTATTAGAGATTGCTCTTAATTCAATCATAAAATTCTCAATCTGATTTTGTTTTACACCATCTCTTAATCCTGAGAAACTAAACAACAGATTTTTTGAGAAATACTCTCTAATTAGATAGGTTTTCCCTATTCTTCGCCTTCCATAAACAGCAATTAATTCTGAACGATGACTATTTAAAGATTCGTTAAATTTTTCTTTTTCTATGTGTCTTCCTGAAATTTCTTTTGACATAATTTAAATATGAACTACAGCCAAAAATACGATTTTTTTTATGATTTGGCTGTACTTAAATATTATTTTAAATTATTCAATTGGAGCCAAAAAGCTATAAAAACGTTTGTTTTGGCTGTTGTTCAATGTCTTTGAAATGATTTTAAAGATATGAAAATCAATATTTTTGATTTAAAAAATTTTAATTATAAATCTTCTCCAATTCTTCCTTTAACATTTCTTCAAACATATTATCTTCTTGCGCGCCGACGAAAGATTTGCGTTGGTTGATGACGAAATGTGGAACGCCACGAACCCCAAATTTACGTCCTCTTTCCATGTCGAAGTTGAAGGCTTGGGTGTATGCGTCGGAGTGGATGATTTCTAGTGCTTTTGTTTTGTCTAAACCAATGTTTTCGATGGATTTTAGGATGTTTTCTTCCACTGAAAAGTCTACACAGTTAGTGAAGTATTGGTATAAAAACTCTTCTTTAAATTGTTGTCCTTTGTTTTCGGTTTTGCTCCATTGCCATAAACGGTGAAGGTCGTATGTGTTGAAAACAGGTGTTTGGTCTAATTTCAGATCGATGCCGTAACGTTGTCCTGTTTGGTTTAGTTCCACAAACATGTTGGATAAACGTTCCATTGGGATACCTGTTTTTTCTGAAAGGTGAATGGCAGAATTTTTAGAGGTGTTTTTAGGGAAAGTTGGGTCTAATTGAAAACTTCTCCAGGTGATTTCTACTTTGTCAAGGGCGTTGAGGTTGCGCAAGGCTTGTTCGAGTTTCATTTTCCCGATGTAGCAGAAAGGGCAAACGATGTCGCTCCAGATTTCGATTGAAAGAGTAGTGGTCATGCTCGTAATTATTACAATTTCACCTCCCTTAATCCCTCCTCAAGGAGGGAAAAAAGAGATCCATTTATCGTTTACAAATTAATTTACCAAAGTTCTAAACTCTTCAATTGCTTTGTCGACGCCTTGTTTGTTTTTACCACCAGCAGTTGCGAAGAAAGCTTGTCCGCCGCCGCCGCCTTGGATGTGTTTGGAAATTTCACGGATGATTTTTCCAGCGTCTAAGTCTTTTTCTTTAGCAAGAGCTTCGTCGATGATGATGGTTAAAGAACATTTGTCGTCTTCTACACCACCAAAGATTCCAACGAAATTGGAAGTCTCCCCTTTTAATTGGTACGCGATGTCTTTAATACTTCCTGCGTCTAAGTTTACTTTTGTTCCTAAGAAATTGATGCCGTTGATGCCTTCAATTTTGGTTTTCAATTCATGTTTCACCGCTTGTGCTTTTTCACGTTGGAACACTTCGATTTGTTTTTGTAAGGCAGAATTCTTTTTACTTAATTCTTCGACAGCTTCCACAATGTTTTTAGGATTTTTAAGTACTTCTTTAATTTCGTTTAAGGTTTCTACTTGTGAGCGGTAGAATTCTTCTGCTGTAGTACTTGTGATTGCTTCAATACGACGGATACCTGCTGCAACTGCTGCTTCCGAAGTGATTTTGAATAAACCAATAGCGCTGGTTGTAGAAACGTGTGTTCCACCACATAATTCGATGGATTCTCCGAATTGGATAGCACGCACTGAATCTCCATATTTTTCACCAAACAAAGCCATTGCACCCATCGATTTTGCTTCTTCGATAGGAATGTTGCGGTGTTCGTTTAACAAAATACTTTCACGAATGTTCGCGTTCACTAATTCTTCGATTTGTTTCAATTCTTCATTGGTCACTTTAGAGAAATGGGAGAAGTCGAAACGTAGGTTTTTAGCATTTACTAAGGAACCTTTTTGTTCTACGTGCGTTCCAAGAACCGTACGTAAAGCATGGTGTAATAAGTGTGTCGCAGAGTGGTTGCATGCAGAAAGTGCACGTTTTGTTTTATCTACATTTCCAATAAATGATGCTTTCGGATCTGCAGGTAATTTTTCCGCTAAATGCACGATGAGGTTGTTTTCCTTTTTCGTGTCAAAGATGCTTGTTTTTTCACCGTTCGTCTCGATGAATCCAGTATCACCCACTTGTCCACCACCTTCTGGGTAGAACGGAGTTTGGTTAAACACCAATTGGTAGAATGTTTTTTGTTTTTGGCTTACTTTACGGTATTTAATGATTTCAAGTTCCGCGGTTAATTGATCGTAACCAACAAATTTCTCGTCTTGATCAGGCTGTAATTGCACCCAGTCGTCTGTTTCAATTGCAGTCGCAGCACGTGAACGATCTTTTTGTGTTTGAAGTTCTGCTTGGAAAGCTTCTTCATCGATCGACAAGTCATTTTCTCTTGCAATTAAAGAGGTCAAATCTACCGGGAAGCCGAATGTATCGTATAATTCGAACACAGAAGCGCCACTTAATACTTTTGTATTCGTTTCTTTTGCCGTTTTCATTAAGTTATCCATTCTACGAATCCCTAATTCTAGCGTTCTAAAGAAACTTACCTCTTCTTCGTGGATTACTTTTTGAATGATGTCTTTTTGCGTGATTAATTCTGTGAAATATTCCCCCATCGTTTGGCCTAAAACGACACTTAATTCTCCCATGAAAGGTTCTTTTAAGCCAAGCGTTTGGTACCCGTAACGAATCGCGCGACGAAGAATTCTACGAATTACATAACCAGCACCGGTGTTGCTTGGTAATTGTCCGTCAGCAATTGAGAATGCAATGGCACGAATGTGATCCGCGATGACACGTAAAGCGATATCTGTTGTTTCTACTTTCCCATATTCCACACCAGAAACTTTTTCCATGTGTTTGATCAATGTTTGGAAAAGGTCCGTATCGTAGTTAGAAGTTTTTCCTTGTAACGCCATTGCTAAACGCTCTAATCCCATTCCTGTATCCACGTGTGTAGCAGGAAGTGGTTCAAGACTTTGGTCCGCTTTACGATTGAATTGCATGAACACATTGTTCCAAATTTCGATTACTTGCGGGTGATCTTGATTTACTAAGTCTTTTCCAGGTGTTTTCAAACGATCTTCTAATGGGCGAATATCCACATGGATTTCCGTGCATGGTCCACATGGTCCAGTTTCTCCCATTTCCCAGAAATTATCTTTTTTCGAAGCAAGCAGGATGCGATCTTCCGCGATGAAACGTTTCCATATAGCAAAACTTTCTTCGTCTTTTGGAACGTTGTCCTTTGCGTCTCCTTCGAAAACCGTTACATATAATTGATCTTTCGGTATTTTGTATACTTCCGTTAATAATTCCCAAGCCCAAGAAATAGCATCTTCTTTGAAATAATCGCCGAAAGACCAGTTTCCAAGCATTTCGAACATGGTATGGTGGTAGGTATCTACACCCACTTCTTCCAAGTCGTTGTGTTTACCAGACACACGTAAACATTTTTGTGTGTTTGCGATACGTGTAACACTTGGTTTGGCATTTCCCAAGAAATAGTCTTTGAACTGATTCATTCCCGCGTTCGTAAACATCAACGTCGGGTCGTTTTTGACAACCATAGGAGCAGAAGGAACGATTTTGTGTCCTTTACTAGCGAAAAAGTCGAAAAAATGCTGTCTAATTTCTTGAATAGTCATAGTGTCTTGGGTGTTTTGAATCAATTTTGCTCAAAGATAAGGGATTAAAGAGAAAGTTACTTTTATCGGAGGTAAAAAATGAGATTGTACATTAAATTTTCGTTTTATGTTATGATAAATTAATATTATAAGTTTAAATAATTGACTAAATTTGAAGGTGCTGATTACGTTTAGTTTACGCAGTTCGTTTTCTCACACTTTTCATAGAAATTAGCACCATATTTAATTGTTTCATAAACCTTTAGCCTTGCAGAATTTTTCAGTACACGTTTGTGATGATCATCCATTAATAACCTCCGGTTTAGGTCAAGTATTTTTGGAGAGTGATTTTATTACAGATTTTTCTAGTTCTTATTCACGAGAGGGTCTTTTTTCTTTTCTAAAAAATAATAGGGTAGATTTATTATTGTTAGATATTTCATTGAAGGGACACAATAGTATGGATGATTTACCTTTCATTTTGATGACTTATCCGGCTATTAAAGTGGTTTTAATTTCTACGTATGATTTAATGGATATTCAACTTAAAGCTAGGGAAGCTGGAGCGCATGGGTTTATTAGTAAATCGTCCAATAATAATCAGTTAATTGATATTTGTCAGCAGGTGATGGAAGGGGTCGATTTTTGGAACTTTGATGCGTTAACTTCGTTTAATTTAGTGCAAACAAAAGGAGTAGATATAGATTTAACTGTGCGTGAAGTAGAGATTGTAAAATTATTATTGCGCGGGTATACGAATCAAAAAATTGCGAATCAATTAAGCATAAGCATTCATACCGTTCAGACGCATCGGAAAAATATCAAATCAAAATTACAATTAGAAGGAGCTTCAGATTTGATTGCTTTTGCGAATCGTTTCAAATTGGTTTAGTTATGAAACAAGGTGAAAATATGTTTCATCCCTTTTTCCAAGGGTAAGATTTCGAATTTACCAAGATCTTGGTTTATTCTTTCATGGATAGAAATAAGTCCAATTCCATTTTCAGAAATATTTTGCGGGTCATATCCAATACCATCATCTTCAATAATTAAGATGTATTCTTTTTTTGTTGCAATGATCTGAATACAAATATTATTTGTTTTAGCGTGTTTTAATGCATTTTCAATTAGTTCTAAAAAAGTAAAGTATATGATTTCTTTTTTACTTTTTTCAATTTGCATTAATTGATTTTCAGTGTCGATGATGTTTATTTCAAAGGAAATAGAATTGAAGTAGTTTTCTAGTCTAAAGATTTCATCGTTTATTGCTTGCACTAAGGATTTTTTATCTAATGAAAAAGTGTGTAAATCGTGGGAGATTTCACGGACGTTTTCTTGTATTTTTTGTATTTCCGTGAAGTAAAAATCCGTATTACTCTCCTTTTTTTTGTTGTCAGAATCTATTCTTCTGCCTAAAGCGGATAGGTTTGAACTTATGGAATCGTGCAGTTCTCTTGAGATTCTACCTCGTTCATTTAATAAACCTTGCAGGTATTTTGTTAACGAATTTTGTCTTTCCTCGAGTAGATTTTTTTCTAATAAAACAGCTTGAATTTTGGATGAAAATAAATCGCGGTGTAGAATTAAAAGTACTGTAAATCCTTCGAAAACAATGATCCAACGGAAAGTCATCAGTTGGTTGTAGGATGCGAGCGAAAGCGGTAGCAGTGAGAAAAATACGGTGAAAATTAGTGTAAACATAAAAAGCATTAAAAAATAGAGTGCTTTTGGAGATTTATTTTTTTTGTACGTATGGAAACAAATTCCAATCATCATGATTGGATAGAATACGATTACTAGGTTACTTATTTTATAGAGAATTAGCGGGTAATTTGGCCAGTAAAAGAATGCAGTTTGATTTATAAGTATCGAAACAATGGATAGAAGAATTTTTATTTTAATGATTTTATGCAGTCTGGGGTAGTTTTGTTTTACTGCAAAAAGTTCGAATAATATCATCCATAAGCTGATAAATGTGACCGTAATAAAATAATACATCGTAAAATATCCCTCTAAAAGGTAATTCGCTGGAAGTATCGTTCGGAATAAGCCATTGGAAATGATTAGGATTCCAAAAAGACTAACGATGTAAAACGTGTAATAAATATGGACTTTTGATTTAAAACTAATTCCTGTAATAATTCCTAGAAAAAATAGCACACCTATTATTCCGTAAATTATGCCATATTGTATTTCATCCTTTCTAGTGTGAATTAAATATTCATTTGATGCGTATATTGAAATTGGCAAGTTTGGGGTTGCAAATGTTTTATTAACTCTTATGTAACAGGTGTAATTTTTGTTTTTGTTTAAGTGAAAATTAAATATTGGATACCTGGAAACGAATTGTTTGCTGGAGGGATTTTTCAGTCCTTGATTACCTAAATCGTAAATTTTGTTTTTTTGCGCGATGTAAAGTGTAAAATCTTCGATAAGTGGGTATTGACTTTCTAAATAATAGCGTCCACTTTTAGTGCATTTCAGCGTAAACTTTAACCACCAAATGTTTTTATCGAATGGTTTCTTAAATCCACTTGGGCTGACTTTTTTCCACTGTTGCGAGGATAATTGAACAATGGAATCTATGTTAAAACTGTTTGTTTTTACGGATGTAGAATATAGATCAGCGTTTACAGTTGTTTTAGTAAATAATTTATCTAGTACAATCGTGTTCCCAAATCCAAGTATTGGAAAACAACTCACTAGGATAATAATTAATGTTTTAAACACTTGATTTAATTTTTACCGAAAGTAGGTAGAAAATTTAGTTTTAATATACCCACTATATGGGTAGATTATACCAATTGTAATGGTCTAATTTTGACAAAAATATTATATCATGAAAAAAATATGTTTCGTTTTATTGTCCGTTGTAGGTATTTCCTTTTGTGGACAAAGTAAAGTATTGACTGTTAGTAACAACACTAATTCACCAGGTCAGTATACTGATTTGCAAGCTGCTTGTGATGCTGCATCGGATTATGACACCATTTATATACATGCTTCTGAAACATATTACAGCGCGGTGAACATTAAAAAACCTTTGGTTTTAATAGGGGAAGGAGCATTGCCAAATCAGCAAGTGTTGTGGGGAACCACTGTTTCTTCCATTACGTTTACGTATGACATTGGTTCAGACCTTCCTTCCTCTGGATCTAGAGTATATGGAATAAATGCTTCTTTTACGATTGGTACAGATAAGAGTAATACTAATAAAGGAATAAGTGGTATTGTGTTTGAAAGATGTAAAGGATGGATTTATAGTAATCCAGGGGTTAATATTACAGGATTATCGATTCATCAGTTTAATGGAGGCATACAATTGCAAGGTGCGCTAGTAAATTCAATTATTTCAAATTCGATATTACATAATGTTAAATGGGGACTTTATTCTTCAAACAATATAATTCGGAATTGTATTTTGTCTAGTTATTCTCAATTTTATGGAGCAGTTGTAGCGAATAATATTTTTTACGATCCAAATACAGGATCTACTCTAAATTTTTTCAGTGCAGAGAACACAACGTTTACGAATAATGTATGTTATTTTTCAACTAATCCGTTTCCACTACAAAACGTTAATAACGTGACCTATACTGGTAATATCGTTGATAAAAACCCTAAGTTTGTTCAATCCGCTACCGCTGGAGACGTTAATGGTTATGTTGCTTTTACAGCGCCACCTTTTGCAAATTTCAATTTATTAGTTGGCTCTCCAGCATTAACATTGGGGACAGATGGAACACAAGCGGGTATTTATGGTGGTCCAACACCATGGGTAGATGGTGGAGAAGGTGTTTATCGATATTTTGCTATGCCAAGTCAAGTACCATATGTAACCGATATGGATATTTTGAATACCGCTATTCCATTGAACGGTACATTAAACGTAAAAATCAAAGCTAAGACACAACAATAAATCTTTTAAATATAAATTATTATGAAAAAAATAAGTTTCATTTTGCTGTCCCTACTAGGAGTTTCTTTTTTTGGGCAAGCTAAGGTTTTGACTGTTAGTAATAACTCAAATTCGCCAGGTCAATATACTGATTTACAAGCGGCTTGTGATGCTTCGGCAATTAATGATACCATTTACATACATGCTTCCAATAGTATTTATGGAGCTGATATTAAAAAAAGTCTAACATTGATAGGTGAAGGAACTTTACCAGATAAACAAAATTTATTGACTACTAAATGTAATTTAAACTTTAGTAAAACCGACCAAATTATCAGTGCATCCGGTACAAAGATAATTGGTATACATGGTGTTTTTAAATTAGCAAATCCTGAAGGGCTTTCTAACATTTTGTTTGATAGATGTAGAGGTTCAATAGAGTATGCTACATACAGTATTACGTATAAAAATATATTAATTTCTCATTTTGTAGGTTCAATAAGTGTTAGTTTAACTAATTCAATAATTTCTAATTCGATTATAATGAATTTTTTGAATATTCCATTAAGCCAATCGTCTAGTAATTTAATTACCCACTCTTTAGTTTTGGATGCAAATACTTCTCTAAATGGATGTAATGTAAAAAATAGTATTTTTTATTCTATGGATAAAACAAAGAATACTTCGATTGATTTTATAAATTGCACCCTAGAGAATAACTTATTTTTCACATCAAATTTGCCTGTAATTTTAAATGGTGTTAATAACAAACTATCTATAGATCCTAAATTTTTGTCTCCTGAATCTGGTGCTGTTTTAATTACTTATAATAACGAGACAGTAGAGCCAAAAGCGGATTTCAAAGTTTTATCAGATTCTCCTGTCTTAACTATGGGTACTGATGGAAAAGAAATTGGTATTTATGGAGGTGAAAATCCATGGGTTGATGGAGGTAATGGTGTCTTTCGCTATCATACAATGCCTAATCAAGTCCCACATATTACCCATATGGATATTTTAAATACTTCCGTTCCTTTAAATGGGAATTTAAAAGTATCTATTAAGGCAAAAGTACAACAATAATTTTACGTTAATAAATTGATTATGAGATACTTATTTTTTATTGTTTGTATATTGTTAAGCGTAAACCTTTTTTCGCAAGATGTTGTTTCTGGAGAATATTTTTTTGATGTGGATCCACAAATTGGGAAGGGGAAGGCGTTTGATTTTGTTGCAAGTACAAGTGTCAGCAAGACCTTGGATATTCCGACAACAGATTTAACTCCTGGATTCCACAATTTATTTGTGCGCGTAAAGAATTCTAAAGCAGTTTGGGGTCACTCGGAAGGTAGGTTGTTTTATATTTTATCGACACCAACTACGGTAGTTACGAAAATTGTTTCTGCAGAATGGTTTGTAGATAAAGACCCTGGAATTGGAAAAGGGACATCGTTTGTTGTAAGTCCGGATCAAACTTCTTCGTTATTAGATGTTACTACCAAAACATTGACGGAAGGTTTCCATAATTTATTTGTCCGCGTAAAGAATAGTGCAGGAGTTTGGAGTCATTATGAAGGAAGGTTATTTTATGTTTTACCAACTTCAACCACTACTTCTTCTAAAATTGTTTCTGCGGAATGGTTTGTTGACCAAGACCCTGGAATTGGAAAAGGTACATTGTTTGTTGTAACTTCAGATCAACCTTCCTCGTTGTTGGATGTTTCTACCCAAAAAATCACGGCTGGTTTTCATAATTTATTTGTGCGTGTCAAGAATAGTGCGGGAGTTTGGAGTCATTACGAGGGGAGGTTATTTTATGTGATGCCTGCACTGATAAAGCAAGATACCAAAATTGTTTCTGCAGAATGGTTTGTAGATAAGGATCCTGGTATTGGAAAAGGAAAAATCATTCCATTTACAGCAGCTAATACATTGAGTGAAGTACTTGACTTGGCTTCAGCAGGTGTAAAAGATGGGGCACATAATTTATTTATTCGTGTGGTAAATGATAAAGGAGTTTGGAGTCATTACGAAGGACGTAAATTCCTAGTTTGTAAAGATCCGATGCAACAACCGATCTTGGAAGTTACTACTCAACTTTGTGCAGGGGACACACTGCATTTAACAGGTAAGCCTGTAGTAGGCGCAACAAGTTATTATTGGAAAGGACCAAATAGTTTTACCAAAACTGGATTAAAAGTAGAGCAATTCAATGTGGATACCCTGCAATCTGGAACGTATACCTTGTATGCAGTGCGTGCAGGTGGAACTGCTTGTGATACGACTAGTGCGAGTATTTCCGTGTTTGTAAAACCATTACCAAAGGTTTCTTTTTCTTTGATGAGTCCGATCTGTGATACATTAAAAAGTGTTGCGTTAACTGGAGGAGTTCCAATAGGAGGTACTTATGTTGGGAAACAGGTGACTAATTCTACGTTCAATACACTGAATAAGGCGGGTAGTTATACAATAGAATATACTTTCCAAGCTAAAAATGGTTGTAATTCTCAAGCGACTTCAACGATAAAAGTGTTGAATTGTAGCCAAAGTTCTTCGGTGGATGAAGGTACAATTTCGGGGATACACATTTTTCCAAATCCAACTTCTGATTTCTTACATATTAGTTCTTTGGATCCATCTTTATTGCATGGATCCATCCACGTGTCGGATGTTTTAGGTAGATCATTAGTCCATTTGCGCGTGGAGAGTGTTAGTACAACTATTTCGTTACGAAAATTAGGTGGATCAGGTGTTTACTTGGTGTATATATATGATTCACAAGGTGTTTTTGTAAAATGTACACAAGTAGTTCTGCAGGATTAACCCTTTATTCAAAATAAATTTTCACTAGTAATTAAATTCAAAAGCTGTCCTCTAAAGGGACAGCTTTTTTTGAAATATACCCATTAAGTGGGTATATATGAGCAGTTTTTAAGGTCTACATTTGGTTGCTATAAAATTAGAAAAATGAAAAGAAAAGTTTTTGGAGTCCTTGCTTGTATGGGCTTAACATTCTTGGGACATGCCAAGGTATTGACAGTAAGTAATAATGTTGCATCTCCGGGGCAATATACCGTTTTGCAAACAGCATGTGATGCAGCAGCGTCCAACGACACAATTTACATCCATGGTTCGGAAAGTAGTTATGGTGAAGTAAGTATTACCAAGCCTTTGGTATTGATAGGTACAGGTGTAAATGCGCAAAAACGCTTTAAATTTTCTTCAAGTGTAAGTACTATTTCCATAGGTTGGAATGCGAGTACAACTCAGAATGGTGGAGGGAGT
Source organism: Flavobacteriia bacterium (assembly GCA_947463445.1). Taxonomy (GTDB): domain Bacteria; phylum Bacteroidota; class Bacteroidia; order Flavobacteriales_D; family Crocinitomicaceae; genus CANHVK01. The sequence goes on from CANHRS010000005.1 coordinate 59,991, forward strand.
AAAATTTTCGGGTTAGATATTAATACATTTTACATAAATGATTCCCAAAATTCAAGTGGAATCAAAAACGTGTTGATACAAAGAAATAGAATTGGATATATAAGTGTTGGTGGTTATCGCGTTGCTTCAAACATAAATATCAATAATAATGTATTAGGAGGTGCAAGTATTAATGGTAAAAGTGTTTATCTCAAAAATAATGTGATTCTAGGAGGAGTTTCAGGAGGGGAAAAAGATTTTGTTGGGACATTGGTTGTAGCACATAATGTCATTTATGGATCTTGTTCTATTTCAAGGGCATCTGTTTATAATAATATTTTTTATTCTTCCAGTTCTGAAGTTTTTCAGTATTGTCAGTACACGAGTATCACACGAAACTTGGTAATTGGGAAAATAAACTACACCAATGCCAATATTGTTTTTGGAACAAATACAGGGGGGGAAAATATTTTAAATGAGGATCCTTTATTTGTAGATGTAAATACAAATCTTATGTCCTATTCATATACTAATCCACCAACAGGGCCATTTGTAGATTACCATTTAAGTGCAGGTTCTCCAGCAATTGGTGCTGGTATTGGCGGAGTTGATTTAGGAATTTACGGAGGAGATACACCATTTTTTGAGGGAACTTCCGAAGATGGTCGTAACCGTTATTTTCCAATGCCAGCTATTCCTGTTATGTTGGACATGAATATTGTTAATTCATCGGTGTTAAAAAACGGCAAGATAAAAGTAGAATTTAAAGCACGTAAACAAGATTAGTATGTTAAAGTACATTTTTGTTTCTTTTAGTGTGCTATTTTTTCATGCATTACTATTTGCTCAAAACTTGACTTCTGGGGAGTATTTTTTTGATATAGAACCAGGAAACGGAAAGGCGCAAACATTTAGTTTTGTTTCAGACGCGCAAGTTTCAGGTAGTATTGAGTTAGATATTAGCACGTTATCACCAGGGTTTCATTTTTTATACACGCGCGTAAAAAATAGTGCGGGAGTTTGGAGTCATTACGAAGGACGATCTTTTTATATTTTAGAAAATTCAACGTATACAACATTTGATCCACAGCCGAATTTGGTTCAGGGAGAATGGTTTATGGACACAGATCCAGGAAATGGTAAAGCGACTGCATTTAGTTTTGCATCTACAGGAGAAGTAAGTAAGTCATTAGACATCGATTTAGCGAATTTATCCGAAGGATTTCATCAACTATTTATTCGTGTAAAAGCAGAAAATGGACGATGGAGTCATTACGAAGGTAGAATGTTTTATGTGATTGAGCCTTCGAAATATACGATGAGTGAAAATCAACCGATGCTTTCCGCTGCAGAATATTTTATGGATAAAGATCCAGGGTTAGGTAAGGGTAAACCGATTTCACTTTTACCTGCTGATTCTGTTTCCATGGTAGCAGATCTAGATGTTAGTAATTTACCGGTAGGTCCGCATACATTGAGTGTTCGCGTTCGAAATAGTAAAGGTGTTTGGAGTTTGTACGAACAACGTTCCTTCTTTATTATTGAAACTGCGCCAATACTTCCTCTTGCCAATACTCAATTGAAAGCATATGAATGGTACGTTGATAAAGATCCTGGATTTGGGAAAGGAACCAAATTAGCTGTTGCACTAACAGATACCTTAGTTTCAGCTATCGATTTAACTATGTTGAATTTAACAGATGGAGAACATGTGTTATTCCTACGTGTTCAAAATACATTGCAACAATGGAGTTTGCAGGAAAGTCGAAAGTTTACCATTTGTACTAATGTACTTTCTACACCAGTAATTACTAGTCAACCTAAAATTTGTGTTGGAGATACGCTTTATTTGACGGGTAAGTCTGTAGTAGGAGCAACAAGTTATTTTTGGAAAGGACCAACTAGTTTTACCCAAGCGGGATTAAAAGTTGTTATGTCTCATGCGGATATCCTAAAATCTGGCGAATATAATTTATATGCAGTACGTGCCGGTGGAACAGGTTGTGATACCAGTAATGCAAATACGTTTGTTACCGTAATGCCTGTGCCGGAAGTAACATTTGATTTAGATACTTCGATTTGTGATACTGTAAAAAGTATTCAATTAACAGGAGGCGTTCCTAGTGGAGGTGTTTATTCTGGAGAGCATATTACGAACAATACATTTACTACAACAAGTAAAGCAGGAAGTTATACTGTTAATTATAGATATAAAGCCAAAAATGGTTGTTTTTCAGATGCATCCGCTTCAGTAGAAGTTGTGAATTGTACCCAAAGTTCGGTAGATGAACTATCGTTTTCAGGCATAGCTGTGTATCCAAATCCTACAACCGACATTTTGTATTTAAGTTCCATAGGGAAATCCCTTTTAGGGTATACAGTTCAAATCTCCGATGTTTTAGGAAGAGAATTATATACAGAGAAGGTAAGTAATATTTCTACAAAGATTTCGTTACAAAAAATAGGTGCTTCGGGCATTTATTATGTGCATATATATGATGCTTTTGGTGTGTTTGTACAAAGTACACAATTTGCATATACAGAAAATTAAGTTAATCATTCAAAAAATAATCTAAGATGAAAAAAAGAGGTATAGCACAAAAAATTGGATTACTATCGTTTATATTATTGGTTTTATCAATCACATTTTCCTGTGAAAAAGAAGCGATCAATAAAACGAGTTCAGATGGAGGAACTATTGGCAATACAGCCACAACCACAACAACGACTACAGGAAATACAACCGTAATTCCAAATACATCGTTTAATCCTTATGGGATTTGGCAACGGTTTGGATCTCCAAAAGGGTACAAAACAGATTTAGCAGTTGGAAATATTCCTGGTGAGCCTGCTAATCGGGTATATATGTGTGAGCATCCGGGCTCTCCATCAGAAGGTTTGTATAAGGGGTATATTAATGGGAATATTATTACTTGGGATTCGGAATTTGGGTTGCCTAATGCTGAATTTAAGCAAGTGAATAATTATATGACTTTATATTTCAATGTTGGTTTACCGGAGGATGCAGGAAAGTATGCGCGAGGTATTTGGACGAATACGTGTGGTCCTTTGAGTAAAGAGAATACGAATGAAAATGGTTCAGTAGGTAATCTATTATTTTGGACAGCTTCAGATTTAGGTTGTGGAGATATCCAAGTTACCGTAGAAGGTGTAACAAAAACCATTGATTCTTATTATAGTGCATCGCCGTCATGCGGATCTACAGGTTGCGCAAATTTTACATTACCAGTAGGCGTTTATAGTTATACAGCAAGTTGTAGTAGTTATACCTGGAATGGTACAATCAGTTGCACAAATAATGGCTGTAGTAAAATGCAATTCATTCAATAAAGCGCTTTTGATTATCCTTTTTTTAAACAAAAGAAGACAATATGTATTCAAATGGGTTCGATACATGTGTGTTTAAATGAAATAATTAAGTTACAGAATCCAGTAAATAGTATCCAATGAAAATACGTTTTTTAGCAGTTAGTAGTATTGCATTGTCACTTTTATTAGTACAATGTGTGGTGACTAAACCATTAGATTTTTCGGAAGTAAGTGTTGCGGAAGAGGGTGGTTTAAAGTTTAGTAAAATCAGTAATGAAAGTGATTTTGTTATAGGTCCAAATGTGATGACGAGTAGTTATGTTTCAGGAAGAGGCAAGGTAAAAACAATTCGTTGGTATGCAGCACCATTTATCGGCCTATCAGCAGATGGGAAAAACATCGGGTTTATATCCAATAAAGGAAATGTCCATAACATACATATTAAATCGACCGTTGGAGGTTCTGCATTGGTGCAACGTACGTACAAGGGAGGTTGTTTTGATTTAGCATTTTCGCACGATGGAAAGAATATTTGTTTTAGTGATAATTCGGATGGGAATCAAAATGTATATACTATCAACGCCAAAGAGGGTTCTGCTATTCGCCAAATTACTTCCGCTCCAAATGGGGAGTTAGGTGCGATTTTTTCGTATGATGATAAAACGATTTTTTTCACAAAAGAGGAGAAATCATTTGTTTCAAATCCACAATTACCAAATTCGCCTCCGTCCGCTTCACGTTATTACATTTGGGGGTATAGTGTGGAAACTTCTATGTTAACACAATATACCGAAGGTTTTACACCTTGTCCATTCCCAGACGGTAATAATTTATTGATTACGAGAAGTAATAGAGAGACAGGGAATGGGGAGATATGGTTAATTGATATCGTGAAAGGTATCGAGACACAAATATTAGCGATGCCGGACAAAAGTTTTTCTAGTCCTGATCTTTCGCCAGATGGAAAAACTATTGTTGTTGTGGGTGTTACACCAGAATCAAAGACACGAAGTATCAATTTAGATTTGTATACCATAAAATTAGATGGAACGGGATTAACACAATTAACCTTTCATCCAAGTCATGATACATCCCCTAAATGGTCGAATGATGGAAGTGAGTTATTTTTCATTTCGGCTAGAGGTTCTGCCAATTATGGTATTTGGAAAATGGATTATAAAAAACAATAGTAAAATTTCAGCATATGTTTAAAATAATTACAGTACTGTTTTGTGTATTAAGTTACCATGGAGTATTTGGTCAATTTGTTGGTAATGAGCAACAAGTGAATGATAATTCAGCTAATAATAACAAGTCTATAAATAAAAATACCGACGATGGTGGGATTTGGAGGTCAAGAGGTTATTTTGCAATTAATCGCGTAAAGCCTATAGGGATTTTCAGTTCGAATGTAAAGTCGACTACACTTTATATTAATGACATTTATGGTCAAAAAACAGGTTTTGGGGCAGAAGATGGTTATGGATTAGAATTTGGAAAATTATATTTTTTGCAGAATCTTGTATTTCCAAACAATACCACATTGCCAGAAAATATGATGTTGGGTATTCATGCAAATTTCATAAACTTTTCTTTTTTTAATTACAATTGGAATCGTGTAGGGACGACCATTTTCAATCAGAGTATGGTATCTACCGTTTGTTTTAAAGTTGGTGCTTTTTACAGTTACAATCTTGCGAATAATCTATTTGTCGATGGATTTGTGAATGTAGCTCCTACAATGGTGATGATAGCAAATACAGAGGGATTTGATGGGGTTACATCCAATTTTTTAGCAGCCGATAATGTTGGTTACGGACTAAAATATGATTTTGGTGTAAATGTAAGGTATGCACGATTGTTAGTTGGGTGTTTTTGGAATATGGGTTCAAGCAATCATACATTCGCTTATTCTACAGAAAACAGTACTACTGGATCTAACGATTACGAGTACATCAATTCCTCTTTCAAGAGTTCTTCATTTAACCTCAAACTGGGGCTTTTATTCAAATAACAAAAAACATCTTTTTAAACAATTAAAAATTATAAACATGAAAAAAATAACTTATTTAACAGGAACAATATGTACGATGTTGGCATTATTTGCTGTATTATTTAAAATTATGCATTGGCCTGGCGCAAGTGAATTGATGGTTATTAGTATTGGCGGATTTGCTTTATTTTTCGTTCCATTTTATGCAAAATATTCGTACGATAAGAAATCGTAATTTTTTTATTTACATTAACCACTTGATCCAAATTTGAAATCAAACAGATTTTTAGCGTAATGCGCTGTAGAGATTGACACTCCATCTCCTCATAAAACTTGCTAGATGTCTTATTTGTCGTGACATAATGTCATTTTATATCGTATTATTCTTCTAGATTGACTACAAAATGGCATAATATAGGGTTATTCGGCACGTGGCACAAAGATTGAAATAGGAAATGAAATTAAAAAAGCAAAAACAAAGATTATGGGAAAAATAATTGGAATTGACTTAGGAACTACAAACTCGTGTGTTTCTGTAATGGAGGGTAATGAGCCAGTGGTTATCGCTAACTCAGAAGGAAAAAGAACAACTCCATCGATAGTTGCATTCGTAGAAGGTGGTGAGCGTAAAGTAGGGGATCCTGCAAAACGTCAAGCAATCACGAATCCTACAAAAACAGTTGGTTCAATCAAACGTTTCATGGGTGCAACTTATGACGACACAAGAAAAGAAGCTGAACGTGTACCATATACAGTAGTAAAAGGGGATAACAATATTCCACGTGTACAAATCGATGACAGACAATATTCTCCACAAGAGATTTCTGCAATGATTCTTCAAAAAATGAAGAAAACAGCAGAAGACTATTTAGGTCATGAAGTTACGGAAGCTGTTGTAACAGTTCCAGCATACTTTAACGATGCGCAACGTCAAGCTACAAAAGAAGCTGGAGAGATCGCTGGTTTAACAATCAAAAGAATTATCAACGAGCCAACTGCAGCAGCATTAGCTTACGGATTAGATAAAAAAGGAACAGACAAAAAAATCGCAGTATTCGATTTCGGTGGAGGAACACATGACGTTTCTATCTTAGAATTAGGAGATGGTGTATTTGAAGTATTGTCTACAGATGGTGATACGCACCTTGGTGGAGATGATGTGGATGCAGTTATCATTGACTGGTTAGCTGACGAATTCAAAAGTGATGAAGGAGTTGACTTACGTAAAGATCCAATGGCATTACAACGTTTGAAAGAAGCAGCAGAGAAAGCGAAAATTGAACTTTCTTCTACAGCATCTTCAGAAATCAACTTGCCATACATCATGCCAGTGGATGGTGTTCCAAAACACTTAGTTAGAACATTACAAAAAGCGAAATTTGAGCAATTAATCGCTTCTATCGTTGAAAGAACAATTGCTCCATGTCGTTCTGCATTAAGCAACGCAGGTTTAACACCAAGCGATATCGACGAAGTTATCTTAGTAGGTGGATCTACTCGTATTCCAGTTATTCAAGATGCAGTTGAGCGTTTCTTCGGAAAAGCACCATCTAAAGGAGTTAATCCAGATGAGGTAGTAGCATTAGGAGCTGCAATCCAAGGAGGTGTATTAACAGGAGAGGTGAAAGACGTATTATTATTAGACGTTATTCCATTGTCTTTAGGTATTGAAACAATGGGTGGAGTATTGACAAAATTAATCGATGCTAACACGACTATTCCAACTAAAAAATCAGAGACTTTCTCTACAGCATCTGACAACCAACCATCAGTTGATATTCACGTATTACAAGGTGAGCGTCCAATGGCAACAGACAATAAATCATTAGGTCGTTTCCAATTGACAGACATTCCACCAGCACAACGTGGAGTTCCACAAATCGAAGTAACATTTGATATTGATGCGAATGGTATCATGCACATTTCTGCGAAAGATAAAGGAACAGGAAAATCACAATCTATCAAAATTGAAGCTTCTTCAGGATTGAGCGATGAGGATATCCAAAGAATGCGTGCTGAAGCAGAGCAAAATGCGGATGCTGATAAACGTAAGTTAGAAGAAATCGAAAAAATCAACAAAGCGGATTCATTGATTTTCCAAACGGAGCGTCAAATGAAAGAGTACGGTGATAAGATTGCTGCGGACAAAAAACAACCAATTGAAGATGCATTAGCTGCGTTGAAAGTGGAGTTCGAAGCAAAAAACATCGCTAACTTGGATGCTGCAATGGAGCGTTTAAATAACGTATTCCAAGCTGCTTCTCAAGATATGTACAACGCTGGTAATGCTGGCGGAGAGCAAGCGCAAGGAGCTTCAAATGATGGAGGTAATCCAGCAGATGAGGTAACGGATGTTGATTTCGAAGAAGTAGAAGACAAGAAATAGTAAGATTTTACTAATCGTTTTTTCATCGTTCGGCTTCAAAAATAATATCTTCATTTACGCAAGTAAACTCAGAAATTATTTTTTTGCCTGCCTCGAAAAAATCGATTATTAAAACCTTAGCTAAATAAAATGATGAAGGGCTGTCGTGAGATAGCCCTTTTTTTGTTTTAAATTTTAAGGTTTATTGATAATTAGATATAGTACTATTCAATAGTATTTATACGTGATTTTTTGTTTGTAATCTTAAGTGTGAATTAATACTACTAATTTTAATTATTCATTTTTACCAAAATATCGGTAATTAATTTGGTTTTTTGATAACTTTTAAGTTAACTTTGGTTTGAGCTTACAACGAAAAATAATTTTTCATAAAAACCACTTTATTGATTTTTATGATAATCAACCTG
>CANHRS010000006.1 GCA_947463445.1 Flavobacteriia bacterium
AATAACTGTTGAGTATTCAATTACAGAATATGGCAAGACACTTTCGTCCTTGATTGATGAATTGGCAAACTGGGGTATTGAATATCGAAAGTCTGTCTATGAGAAAGGAAATAATTAATTAGTTCTTAAATTGAATTGTCGGGAAGGTTTGGGTGGTCTGTCATACTTGCCGCTAACTTATATATATGCGCAACTTCATAAGACCTAAACATCCATTTTGGGTGAATAGGCGCTATAAGTTTAATTGTTCTATAAATTTAATATTTTATATGTAAACTACAAACCAAAAAAGCCCTACATCTTTGTAAGGCTTTAACTATCATTTTTATATCGTATTATTTCTCAAACTTCTTAAATATCACCGAAGCAATATGTCCGCCAAATCCAAAGGTATTACTCATCGCATACGTTAATTTTTTTGGTTCCGCTTTCGCCAATGGGAAGTGGAACAAATCTTTGTATGCAGGTTCAATTTCTGTGGTATTGATGGTTGGTGGAACCATGTCGTCTTGCAAGGCTTTGATACAAGCAATGGCTTCAATCGCTCCTGCAGCACCTAACAAGTGTCCCGTCATCGATTTTGTTCCGGAAATACTTAAAGATTTACGTTCACCAAACACACGTTTCGCAGCAATCAATTCACTCACATCTCCTTGTGGGGTAGAGGTAGCGTGCATGTTGATGTAGTCGATGTCTGCTGGTGTAATTTCCGCTTCTTCTAACGCCAATTCCATTCCAAGAACTGCGCCTTCCCCTTCTGGGTGTGTTCCTGTTAAATGATAAGCATCTGCAGCCATTCCACCACCTACTACTTCTCCAAGAATAGTTGCACCACGTTTTACTGCATGCTCGTATTCTTCTAAAATGATTGCTCCAGCACCTTCCCCCATCACAAATCCATCACGGTGTACGTCAAATGGTCTAGATGCAGTGCTATAGTCGTCGTTGCGTTTCGATAATGCTTGCGCAGAAGAGAATCCGCCTATCGCAGCTTGGTTAATCGCTGCTTCCGAACCACCGGAAATAATGATATCCGCCTTGTTCCAACGAATGTAGTTGAACGCGTCAATCAATGCGGTATTGGAAGTGGCACATGCGGAAACAGGACAATAATTCACCCCACGTAATCCATATTTAATCGAAATAACTCCAGAGGCAATATCTACCAATATTCTTGGGATAAAGAAAGGTGTAAATCGCGGTGTACCATCCCCCTGACAAAATTCCATCATTTGGTCTTGGAAGGTTTGAATTCCCCCATTTCCAGAACCCCAAATTACCCCAATACGGTTGCAATTTAAGTTTTCGAAATCCAAGTTTGCTTGTTTCACCGCTTCATCTACGGATACCAAAGCATATTGTGTAAATGGATCGTATTTGCGAATTTCCTTTACATCAAAATGTGCTTTTGCATCGTATCCTTTCAATTCGCAAGCGAATGTCGTTTTATATTTTTCGGTGTCAAATTTGGTAATTGGACTAGCGCCACTCACCCCATTTTTTAGATTCGTCCAGTATTCTTCTACAGAATTTCCAATTGGTGTCAATGCACCCATTCCTGTGATTACAACTCTTCTCATAATACTTTATTTATACTTTGCTTTATGTCAACTTTGCCAGACGCAGCAGGTCATATTAAATACAAAGTGTCTTACTTAAATATAGTAAATTATATAATAGTAAGTTTATTTTAAAAGATAAAATTCGAGGCGGTTAAGAATTTTATCCCGCAGTTTACTTTAGTAAATGAGGAATGAAATTCGCAAGCCAACGAAGAAGTTTGTTTTTAAAATAGACTTACAAAAATCCTAATTCTAGTTTTGCCTCTTCAGACATCATATCCTTATCCCAAGTGGGTTCAAATACAATATTCACCTTACACGAAGCAACACCTTCCACAGATGCTACTTTGTCTTCTACCTCCTTCGGCATCGTTTCTGCCACAGGACAATTTGGGGAAGTTAAAGTCATGTCAATCTCCACATGGTTTTCAGGAGAAATTTTCACTTCATAAATCAATCCTAATTCATATACATCCACAGGAATTTCTGGATCGTATATGGTTTTTAGCATGTCAACAATTTTGTTTTCTAATTCCATCCTATTTTATTTTGTAGTGCCAAGGGCTACTAATGATGCCATTTTCATTTTTTTTACCATACTCGCTAAACCGTTTGATCGGGTAGGAGAGAGGTGTTCATGCAAGCCAATACGATCGATGAAAAACAATTCATTTTTAAGAATTTCTTCTGGCGTTTCATTGTCCAATACGCGAATAAGCAAGCCAATAATTCCTTTCGTAATTATCGCGTCAGAATCTGCTTTGAAGTGCATAGTACCTTCCCGAAATTCTGCATCTAACCAAACTTTCGACTGACATCCTTCAATGATGCGGTCTTCTGTTTTTTTATCGTCCGCTATTTTTGGTAAATCTTTTCCTAACTCGATGAGGTACTCGTATTTCTCCATCCAATCGTCGTAGATTGCAAAGTCCTCAATGACCTCTTCTTGTTTTTCTTGTAGTGTCATAGTGCGTTATTTAAGCATCGTAATGGCTTTTTCCAAAGCGCCGATAAAAGTGTCTATTTCTTGTTTGGTATTGTAAAATGCAAACGATGCACGCACAGTCCCTGGAATACGATAAAAATCCATCAATGGTTGGGTGCAATGATGTCCCGTACGTACAGCAATACCTTGTTTATCCAACAAAGTACCCAAATCAAACGGATGTATTCCATCGATAACAAACGATACAACACTTGTTTTCTTTTTAGATTCACCAACAATGTGTAAGCCCTCAAACGTTAACAATAAGTCATGCGCATAATCTGCTAATTCTAATTCATGACGTTCAATGTCTTCGATGTTAAATTGACTCAAATATTCAATGGCTTTCCCCAAACATATAGCACCTGCAATATGTGGTGTGCCGGCTTCAAATTTGAAAGGTAATTCGTTATACGTTGTTTTTTCGAATGTCACTTTCGCAATCATATCGCCACCACCTTGGTAGGGAGGCATTTTATTTAAAAGTGCTTCTTTACCATATAATACGCCAATACCAGTTGGACCAAATACTTTATGTCCGGAGAATGCAAAGAAATCACAATCTAATTCCTGTACATCAATCTTGGTATGTTGGATACTTTGTGCACCGTCGATGAGTACTTTTGCACCAACAGCATGCGCGCTAATAATCATTTTTTTGATTGGGTTGATTGTTCCAAGCGTATTGGAAATGTGGGTAACCGAAACTAATTTCGTTTTTGGGGAAAGTAATTTCTCATATTCCTCCAATAATAAATCCCCTTTTTTACTAATTGGAATTACTTTTAGTACACAGCCAACGCGTTCACATAGCATTTGCCAAGGAACAATGTTGGAATGGTGTTCCATGTGAGAAATAATAATTTCATCACCCGCTTGTAACAAAGCACCAAAAGAATTTGCTACTAGATTAATACTATCGGTAGTTCCTTTCGTGAAAATGATTTCGTGCGTATGTTTTGCGTGAATATAGTTAGCGATAGTTGCGCGTGCTGCCTCATATTCATTGGTCGCCTTTTGACTTAAGTGATGGACACCTCGGTGAATATTCGCATTGTTTTTGGTGTAATATAAATTGATTGCGTCAATAACCGATTGTGGTTTTTGAGAGGTCGCACCATTATCAAAATAAATCAAATTTTTCCCATAAATGGTTTGACGTAATGCAGGAAAATCTTCTCTAACTTCTCTACTGGATAATTTTCTTTTAGGACGTGTTTCCATTTGGTGAAATGTTTGTTTAAGTTAGTTATTTTTTTTCAACCACATTAAAAATTCGCGATTACCATCTCCACCTAATAATGGGGATTCAATGCTCTCTTGAACGGTAAAATTACTACGCAAAGCATACGTTTTTACCTGTTCTAAAATTTCAGGATATAGTTTTTGGTTTTTTACAATTCCTTTTTTGGAAATGTTTTCTCTTCCTGCTTCAAATTGTGGTTTTACCAATGCGATAATATCGCCACCCATAGTGATAAATGGGTGTAAGAAAGGAAATATTTTTTCAAGCGAAATAAAGGAAACATCAATTACGATGATTCCTACTTGTTCCGGAATATGGCGTAAGGTTAATTCACGCGCATGGGTTTGTTGTAAATCGATAACCTTTGGGTTGGATTTAATACGTTCGTGTAATTGGTTTGTGCCAACATCCACACAATATACTTTGGCAATATCTTTACTTAATAATACCTCCGTAAATCCGCCTGTTGAAGCGCCAAGGTCCATGGCTGTTTTTCCTGCTACTGGAATATCCCAAGTTTCTAAGGCTTTTAATAATTTTAAAGCACCGCGAGATACCCATGGTAATTCTTCTTCAATCAGTTCTATAACTGCTGTTTCAGCGATTTTTTTTCCAGGTTTATTGATTAATTTCCCATCGACTTTTACACCAACTTCTTCAATCATTTTTTCTGCTCGAACGCGAGTAGAAATTAAACCTCTGTTTACTAGTATTTTATCTAATCGCTCTTCCATGTAGCGTTTACCCTTTATTTACACCTAACTTATTGTTTACAAGTGTTGTCACTTTTTCTTTTACTGCTTCAGAAGTAAATTTATCGAGTACGTCACCTATAAATCCATGTAAAAGTAAACTTTTTGCTGATTTTTCTGAAATTCCGCGAGCACGTAAATAGAAAATCGCTTCTTCGTCAATTTGCCCAGTGGTAGAACCATGTGAACATTTCACATCATCCGCATAAATCTCTAATTCTGGTTTGGAGTTCATGGAAGCGTTATCACTCAACAATACGTTTGCATTGGATTGAAATGCATTAATTTTTTGTGCGTCTTGGCGAACAAACACTTTCCCATTAAACACACCCGTCGACGCATCATCCAATACGCCTTTGTATAATTCATTCGAAATACAATGTGCTACTTTATGGTCTACGGTAGTATGGTTGTCAACTACTTGTTTGTCATTTAATAAATAGGTTCCAAAAAGATTTGTCTCCGCATTTTCACCGATAACCTGCACATGTACATTGTTGCGTACAATGGATCCGGAAAAGGTAGAGGTGGTTAAGGTAAAAGTAGAATCACGTTCTTGGATTACTTGTTCTGTACCAATGTGAAAATCACCCGCACCTTCCGCTTGAATTTTGTCTACAAACAATTTTGCGTTTTGTTCGAGATGAATTTCACTGATGGTGTTTGTAAAGTTTTGCGAAGAATTTTCTCCATAATAACTAAACGTAATATGCGCTTGTGTATTTTCAAGTGCATGGATGATATTACGCGTACTAGCGATGTTGTTCGAACCAGTTGTCAAATGAATAATTTGAATACTTTGTTTAGCGGCAATATTTTTAGAGATGCTAATCGCAACACCATCTGTCGCATAATACGTATTGATTGCATTAAAAATTTCACCTTCCACAGCAATGTTTTTGGTAGAATTTTCAGCAATCCATTCCGGAGAAACTTGACTTAATGGACTTACTTGCAGTCCTGTTTCCGGAATAATTTCGGATAAAGTTTCGGAGTAAAATCCATTAATAAATACCAAAATAGATCCCGTTAATCCTTCTATTTTATAATTTTCGATAGACGGTATTTCAGAAGAAATTTGTATCGCAAAATGAGCGTTTGCAATACGTGCAGTACGCGTGTATTTCCATGCTTCTGTACGTGTAGTTGGAAAAACATTTTGAGAAAGGGTTGCAAATGCAAGTGCTCTTTGTGTTTCTGGAATTACTAATTTAACTCCTTCCAATGCAATACGTTCGTGAAATTTAGTGATTTGATCCATGTTCAAATTCGATGTAAATTCAATTATTCATTTTTAATATCCTCGTAGGCTGATGCTCCCATAGGTTTAGGCTCTCGAAACCTAACTTTTCCTCAGCCTGAGGTTTCGTATGCTGAGGTTCTCGAAGCATCGAAGCCTAGTCAGCAAATTCAGCTTTAATCCAATCGTATCCTTTTTCTTCTAACTCTAAAGCCAATTCTTTTGGACCTGTTTTTACAATTCTTCCATTGTATAGTACGTGTACAAAGTCAGGAACGATATAATCTAGCAAACGTTGGTAGTGGGTAATAACGATGGTTGCATTCTCTTTGGTTTTCAAGGTGTTTACCCCATTTGCCACGATACGTAATGCATCGATATCCAAACCAGAATCGGTCTCATCCAAGATGGATAATTTTGGTTGTAACATCGCCATTTGAAAGATTTCGTTACGTTTTTTCTCACCTCCTGAAAAACCTTCGTTTACGGAACGCGATGCTAATTTTGCATCCAATTCCACAATCTTAGATTTCTCACGCACCAATTGCATGAAGTCTTTTGCAGAAATTTGCTCCTCTCCTTTATATTCTCGGATTTCATTTAAGGCAGTACGCAAAAAGTTAATGTTTGAAACACCAGGGATTTCTACAGGATATTGGAAAGCTAAGAACAAACCTTCACGTGCACGATCTTCGGTAGATAGTTCCAATAAATCTTTACCGTCAAAATCTACAGATCCTGCTGTAATTTCATATTCTTCACGACCAGCAAGCACAGATGCCAAAGTACTCTTTCCAGCACCGTTAGGACCCATAATTGCATGTACTTCACCAGCTTTAACTTCTAAATTTAATCCTTTTAGAATTTCTTTTCCTTCGATGGAAGCGTGTAAATCGTTTATTTTTATCATCTTAAAAAAATTTAATAATATTTGGTATCGTAGCTCTTTGTCGCGACAAAGAGTTGATGTGTCACTCTAAGCGGAGTCAAATCGTCACTCTGAGCGGAGTCAAAGAGCTATCCAACTGAACCTTCAAGGCTTATCGCCAACAATTTCTGTGCTTCCACAGCAAATTCCATCGGCAATTGGTTTAATACTTCCTTGCAGTATCCATTCACAATCAAGCTTATCGCTTTTTCTTCACTTATTCCGCGTTGTAAACAATAGAATATTTGATCTTCTCCAATTTTGGAAGTGGTAGCTTCGTGTTCAATTTTAGCACTGCTATTTTTACACTCGATGTATGGGAAAGTATGTGCACCACACGTATCTCCCATTAATAAGGAGTCGCATTGCGAAAAGTTTCGTGCGTTTTGCGCTTGCTTATGTATTTGAACAAGACCTCGGTAAGAGTTGTGCGACTTTCCAGCAGAAATTCCTTTAGAAATAATGGTACTCTTCGTATTTTTTCCAAGGTGAATCATCTTAGTTCCAGTATCCGCCTGTTGGAAGTTATTCGTTACTGCTACGGAGTAGAATTCACCAATCGAATGATCTCCTTTTAAGATACAGGATGGATATTTCCAGGTTACTGCAGAACCAGTTTCCACTTGTGTCCATGAAATTTTAGCATTTTTCTCACAAATTCCACGTTTAGTCACAAAATTAAAAATCCCACCTTTCCCATCTTTATCTCCTGGATACCAGTTTTGTACGGTGGAGTATTTTATTTCAGCATCGTCCAAAGCAATTAATTCTACAACTGCAGCGTGCAATTGATTTTCATCGCGTTGAGGAGCTGTACAACCTTCTAAGTAGGATACATAAGCACCTTGATCTGCAACTACTAGCGTACGCTCAAATTGTCCTGTTCCTCCTTCGTTGATTCGGAAGTAAGTAGACAATTCCATCGGACAACGAACTCCTTTTGGAATATAACAAAATGATCCATCCGTAAATACCGCGCCGTTAAGTGCAGCATAAAAATTATCGGTGTGTGGAACAACCGTTCCCATGTATTTTTTAACCAATTCCGGATACTCTTTTACTGCATCGGAAAAAGAACAAAAAATAATGCCTAATTCACTTAATTTTTCTTTAAAAGAGGTTGCAACAGAAACAGAATCCATCACAAAGTCAACCGCCATGTTAGTGCCTGTCAAACGTTGTTGTTCGTCCATCGAAATCCCCAATTTTTTCATGGTTTCTTTCATTTCCGGCTCCACATCGTCCCAACTTTCATATTTCTTTTTCTGTTTTGGTGCAGAATAATAAATAATATCTTGAAAGTTTGGTTTTTCGTAGGTAACATGTGCCCATTCTGGTTCAGTCATCGCTTGCCAAGCTTTGAAAGCGGTCAATCGATACTCTAACAACCAAGATGGCTCTTCTTTCTTTGCAGAAATAAAACGAATAATGTCTTCATTCAATCCTTTCGGTGCTTGATCAGACTCAATATTGGTAACAAAACCAAACTTATATTCTTGATTCTCTAAATCTTTTGCTAATTGATCTTCGGTATAACTCATACTAGTTTTGTTAGATAGAAAAACTTTCCCCACATCCACAAGTTCTTCCTGCGTTCGGATTTTCAAAGACAAATCCTTTTCCATTCAATCCTCCTGAAAAATCAAGGGTTGTACCAATTAAATAGAGAAAACTTTTCTTATCTACAACCACCTTCATGCCATTGTCTTCAAAGATTTTATCGTCTTCTTTATCTTCGTTGTCAAATTTTAACTGGTACATCAAACCAGAACAACCTCCACCTTCGACACCAACACGGATGAAATATCCTTCTTTGTTTTCGTCTTCCATTAGTCTAATGGCTTGTTTCTTAGCGTTATCTGTTATTTTAATCATAGGGATGAATCTTAAAAATGGTGTTATTTAGATTAATTATAAATAAAATAATTTTTCGGTACAAAAATACCCTTTTTGTGGTATTGAACCAATAAAAATTTCGTTTATAATTTATTTTTTTTTCAATTAATTCTGCACTAGACTTTTTCACGAAAATCAGAAGGTAAATTACGCAACCTTTTACCTTTATTAACGTACTAATTTTAATAAATAATCTTATTTTTGAAGATTGTACAAGTTTTGATATTTCACAATCATAGATATACACAGTAAAATGATATACAAGCAACCTATATCAGTCAAAAAAACAACATCTTACCTAAATGGTATTCTAATTTTTATTTCCTGCTTTTTGAGTTCCTTTATTTTTGGGCAAAATATTATTGCTGAGACTTTTAATAGTACTGGAGGCCCCTATCCTAGGAATAATATGTGTCCCAATAGTAGTAAATTTATTGGGGTGAAGGTTACAAATAAAGGCCCTGGATCTTTGCCTAAAAATACGTTGATAACGATAACTGTAAAAATTACGGCACCGAATACTACTACTAAAACCTTTACTGAAAAATTTAACACACCAACTGTAATTGCTTTAGATAATTCAGATTGGTTTACATTTGTATCTCCAACAAATATCGCAGATTTATCCAAACAAGGTGCTTACGATTTTGCAATTGCTGCTACCTATGCTAGTGACACTCCTCCCACTGCTGTAGATGGTTTTGATGCGCATCAGGCATTATATGTAGCAGGAAATGTCTTGGATTTACTTTCCGCTTCTCCAGATCGTTCCTTGTGTAAGTCTGTAGAGTTAGATACTATTAAATATGAAATATCCTATAATGCAGATTCTGCTTATGCATCCAATTTACCTCCAGGTGTCTCCGCTTCATGGAAAAGTCCTATCCTAAAAATAGTTGGAAAACCTACCTCTGCAACAAACAGTCCATATAATTATACTGTCAGAGCTACTGGTGCTTGTCCATCTATTTATGATTCCATTTTAACAGGTGTTGTGACTGTAACGGATTTACCTAAAATTTCCTACACCGGAAATAATCCAATTTGTGAAGGGTTTTCATCGAGCGCATCTCCAAGCTTCGGTGGTACATGGAAAAGCACTAATGTTTTAGTTGCAACAATTTCACCAAATGCTGGTTCTATACTGGCAGTTAGCCCAGGTAAAACGAAATTTTATTTTAAAACCAATTTAGCTTCTGCTTGTTCAGATACTTTACCTGAGTTTATTGTAAATCCTTTACCCACAGTAGATCCTATTGGAGGACCTACAAAAGTTTGTGTAAATGCAAAAATTCAGTTAACAAATACCAATAAAACAGGTACATGGTCTAGTTTAGATCCATCCAAAGCAACGATTAATGCAACAACAGGAGAGGTCACAGGTGTTTCGGATGGGCCATGTACCATAGAATATATGGTTGTTGCGCTCGGTTGTACAACAGTGGTTTCAACTACTATTACGGTTAATAAATTACCCACGGTTAATCTAACAAGTGGAACAAAACAAGCGTGTCTAGGGAAAACTACCCAGCTTACCAACGGTATTTCGAATGGTGTTTGGTTAAGTGGTACTCCTGCAACAGCTTCTATTTCAGCTCAAGGATTAGTGACTGGTCTTGCAGCTGGTTCCAGTTTAATTAGTTATACGGTTACCGATGCAAATAATTGTTCTAAATCGGATACTACTACTGTACGAATTTATGCATATCCATCAGTTGACCCTATCACTAGTATAACTAAAACAATTTGTCAAAATGATTCAACCCAGGTAACTAGTATTACGCCAGATGGAGTATGGTCTAGTGCAAAAACAACTATCGCAACTATTGATGTTAATGGTAAAGTGAAAGGTATTGCTGGAGGCAAAAGTGAAATTAGCTATGTGGTAACAAAAAATGGCTGTGCTACTAGTGTTACGGATACAATAACGGTTAATCCGCTACCGGTTGTAGATATGATTTCAGGTGCAGGTAGTGTATGTGTTGGTACTAAAAGTACGTTAACTAATACAACTCCTAATGGAGTTTGGGATAGTTCCAACAAAACAGTTGCTACAATAAATGGTTCAGGTGAAATAACAACCCTAACTGCAGGTACTACAGAGATTTCCTATAAGGTTACAATTTTAGGCTGTATTACTACAGCTAAAAAGACAATAACGGTTTTTAATATGCCAAGTGTGAATCCAATTACCGGAATCACAACGGTATGTGAAAAAGCATCAACACCATTATCTAGTGCTACAAGTGGTGGAGTTTGGTCAAATACGAATAATAGCGTTGCTACTATTTCAGCTACAGGAGTTGTAACCGGAGTTAAAAGTGGTACAAGTACTATATCTTATGCCGTAACTGAGAATGGATGTACAACAACGAACCAAACAACTGTAACTGTTACCCCTCTTCCGATTGTTCCAGCTATTACAGGTATAGATTCAATTTGTGTGGGCGATAGTAGTAAATTTTTCAATGTTAAATTAACTGGTACTTGGTCTAGTGCGGATGTAACAATAGCTAAAGTTAATGCTACAACAGGTTTTGTTACAGGCATGAAGGCGGGAACAACCAAGATTACATACACCGTGATAGAAAACGGTTGTTCTTCTTCGGTTGAAAAAACGATTAAGGTAAATCCGCTACCAGTTATTCAAGCAATTTCAGGGAGTGATAAGGTTTGTTCCGGAAAAAACATACAACTATCAAATAGTACTAGTGCTGGTGTTTGGGCTAGCCGAAATCAATCTATTGCATCCATTTCAGCTGTTGGATTAGTAAGCGGAAACACAAAAGGTATTACAACAATTAGTTATACTGTAACTTTGAGAGGATGTGTAGACTCTGTGGTGTCAAATGTAACCGTAAATCAATCTCCAATTCTCTCTGCAATTTCTTCAAGTGGCGGTACGAATATTTGTCCAACCAAAACATCACAAATGTCAGCTACACCGATTGGAGGAGTTTGGACTAGTCCTGCATCATCAATCGTTTCAATAGATGATAAAACAGGACTTGCATTGGGAATAGCTAAAGGTTCAAGTATAATTACATATACTGTAACCTCTGCTGAGGGTTGTATATCAGATAAAACATATACGTTATCCGTGGATGAAGCTCCAACTGTTGCTGCGATTTTAGGTTCTCCAACAGTTTGTCAAGGGGAAACAACAATCCTAACTTGTTCAACTCCCAATGGAACGTGGTCAAGTGCTTCTCCTTTGGTTGCTTCTATTGATCCTAGTACTGGAAAAGTAACTGGTAACAAAGCGGAAGATTCAACAATCATTGCATACACTGTATTATTAAATAATTGTTCTACTTCAAGTTATTTTAAAATTAAAGTAAATCCAATGCCTACTGTTAACCCAATTTCTGGAGATTTAACTGTATGTTCTGGAAAAAACACTTCATTGTCCAACACTACACCAGGCGGTGCATGGTCAAGTACATACATAGATACAGCAACTATCTCAGCTACAGGTGTAGTGACAGGAATTAAAGGTGGAAAAACGGAAATTAAGTATGCAGTAACTTCCAAAGGTTGTACAACCACGCAAAAAGCAACAGTAACTGTAGTGAATTCTCCTATTGTTCCAGATATTACTGGTTCCACATCTATATGTGTTAATAGCACATCTTTGTTGAAAAATTCTGCAAATAATGGTACTTGGAAAAGTGATTCTACTAAATACGCTACTATAGATCCTCTTACTGGATTGGTGTCCGGAAAAGCGGCAGGCACTTCGCTAATACGATATGCGGTTACCTTAGATGGTTGTACTACGGAAAAAACTACAATGGTAACTGTAAAACCATTGCCAAATGTAGATGTTATAAGCGGTCCGACTAACGTATGTGTTGGTGAAAATATTTCTCTAACGAATACCACTAAGTTAGGCCAATGGAGTAGTTCGGATAATTCAATTGCTTCTGTGAATGGTGCTGGTGTTGTTACAGGTGTTAAAGGGGGTGCTATAACCATTAATTATACTGTTACATTTGACGGTTGTTCCAATGCAAGTAGTTCGCTCATCGCTGTAAATAATCTTCCACCAGTAGAAGCTATTTCTGGTATAACTACGTTTTGTTCGGGACTCACAAGTAAACTTTCATGTACACCCTTAGGTGGAACTTGGTCTAGTGGTAACACTAATGTAGTCACAGTGGATAAGAATGGTGTTGCATTTGGTGTTAGCCAAGGTCCCGGCTCTATCACCTATACTGTCATTGACAATGGATGTACATCTAAAAGCTTGGTTAATGTGCTGATAAATCAAACACCAGAAGTTGCTGAAATAACAGGAGATCCTTCGGTATGTATTGGATCAACGATGAATTTACAATGCGTAACACAAGGTGGGAACTGGGCAAGTGAATCTACAGGGGTAGCAACTATCGACCAAACAGGACTAGTAAAAAGTGTTAATCCAGGATCTTCCGTTATATCATACACGAAAATTGTCGGTTCCTGTACGAATAAAAAAACAGATACTATTACTGTTTATGCAATGCCAGTTGTTGCGAAGACATCCGGAATATTCGATATCTGTGCTGGTTTATCTACGACATTGAAAAATGATACAACGGGGGGTAAATGGTCAAGTTCTAATCCAAAAATTGCTATCATAGACGGTTTTGGTAAGTTAACAGGTGTATCTGCTGGTTCAGCAAAAATTTATTATGCAGTAAGTAAAAATGGTTGTACAACAATAGATTCTGTTACTGTTAATATAACTGGTGCACTACAAGTGTTGCCAATTACTGGTAATACTACAATTTGTGAAAATTCCACTACAGTACTAAAAAATGAAACACCTAATGGTACTTGGTCTAGTTCATCAGATGCAATAGCAACCATTAATTCAAATACTGGTGTTGTAACAGGTATCAAATCTGGTCAAACTACCATAACATATTCTGTTGTTACTAATGGTGTGTGTCCGCAATTAGCGCAAACAACCGTTATTGTAAATCAAGTACCAATTGTAAATACAATTTCAAATATAACAGTCTGTGAAGGAGGAAAGGTGAATGAAATTGTTTTTACTGGAAATAGTTCTCCTACCTATCAATGGCAAAATAATAATACATCCATTGGTTTACCATCATCAGGTACAGGTAATATTCCTGAATTTATTGGTACGGGTACAGTCAAAGGAGGTGTTTCGAAAACAGCATTAATTCAGGTTAAACCTAACTTAAATGGCTGTGAGGGTCTACCAAAATCATTCTCAATAACAGTTAAATCAGAAGAAAATCCTGCATTCTCTTACCCTAGTAACTCCTACTGTAATTTAGATGCAAATCCAGTTCCTTTATTCACACCTACAACTACTATCGGAGGTTATTTCTCAGCATTTCCTAAAGGCTTAACAATAGATTCATTATCTGGAGTGGTAGCATTGAAAACTTCTTCAGATGGCTATTATTCTATCAAATATACGACATCCGTAGGTGGCAAATGTGCACAAGATTCAACAGTCTTTTTAAGTATATCAAATAATCCAAGTGTATTTGGTTCATTAGATCAAACAGCCTGTGAAGGTGCTGATTTTAATCCAGTAAATTTTGCTGGAAGTCCAGGATCCATGTTTAGATGGACTAATTCCGAATCCTCCATCGGACTTACAACTAATGGCCTTGGAAATATATCTAAATTTACAGGTACCGGAACAAAAACGACAGGTTTAAATATCACAGGTAAGATTATAGTCACTCCTTTCTCAGGCTCATGTTTAGGTACTAAAGACACTTTCTTATTAACTGTAAAGGCAAAAGATAGTGCAAACTTTAATTACCCAAGTAATTCCTACTGTAATCTAGATCCAAATCCAAAAGCTATTTTACTAGGTAAAAAAGGCGGTGTTTTTACTGCTAGTCCAGCTGGTATGACATTGAATCCTTCAACCGGTCTTATTACTCTATCTAGTTCGACAGCAGGATTATATACCATCAAGTATACAACAAAAGATGGTTGTACGAATAGCGATTCTCTAAAGATTACAATTGGAGAAAATCCTTCTGTAGATAATAGTGTAAGTCAAATCCAATGTATCGGTAGTGCTTTTGATCCAATAAAATTTACTGGTTCGCCAGGTACTTCATTTGATTGGGTAAACGATAACCCTTCAATTGGATTGGCTGCTTCCGGAAATGGAAATATTCCTGCATTTACTGGCACGGGTGTATCGGCAAGCAAAACAACTTTGACTGCTAAAATAACTGTAAAGCCAAGTATAGGTTCTTGTCCAGGTGCCGAAAAATCATTTACTCTTACACTAAATTATTCGGATGATGTTGCTATTTCTTATTCAGATAATTCTTATTGTGCGAAAGATATTAACCCAAAACCGACAATAATTTCAGGACCTAAAAACGGTGTTTTTTCCGCTACTCCAGTTGGATTATCCTTGAATGAGTTAGATGGTACTATAAATATTACCGGATCGAAAGAAGGATATTACCAAGTGATGTACAGGACAAACGGTGTTTGTGCAGATACCGCGATCGTCCCAATCGGTGTTAGTTTTGAACCAATTGTTGATTTAGTATTAGGGCAAACTGTTTGTGCAGGAGTTGCATTTACACCGACAAAATTTACTGGATCACCAGGTGCAATTTTTGAATGGAAAAATTCGAATACGGCAATTGGTTTAGCTGCAGATGGAAATAAAGAAATACAATCATTTGTCTCTACAAACAATACAAAAGCTCCCATTTCGAGTACTGTAACTGTTACACCAAGAGCAGGAAAATGTATAGGTACTCCAAGATCTTTTGATTTAATGGTAAATCCAGTGGATGATGCGACTTTTAACTATGCCGCCTCACACTATTGTGTAGGTCTAGAAGATGCTACTCCAATATTTTCAGGAACAAAATCAGGAAAGTTTACCTCTTCACCTACCAACGGGATAATTCTGGATCCAAATTCAGGTAAAATTAGTTTAGCAGCATCCAATGCTGGATCCTATAATATTACCTATGTAACAAATGGTATTTGTCCGAAGGTAACTTCTCAATTAATTAAAATTAATCCTGTACCTATTGTAAATCCTGTTACTAACCAAACTGTTTGTCAGGATAACACTTTTGATGCAATTAATTTTACTGGTACAACCTCGACCATATTTAATTGGTCAAATACAGATACGTTAATTGGATTAGCATCTAATGGTACTGGTGGTATTGCTCCTTTTAAAGCGCAAGGCACAATAAAAGGTGGTGGACCGCGATCTGCTTTGTTAAAAGTTACACCGTACATTGAATCTTGTGTTGGATCTCCAATTGAAATTTTATTAACAGTTAATAGTAAAGACAATCCTTTATTTAATTATTCGGATAATTCTTTTTGTACTTCGCAAACAAATCCAATTCCTACGCTTAAAGGTACAACAGGAGGATATTTTACAGCAACACCTGCTGGTATAGACCTCGACCCGGTAAGTGGTACAATTAATCTTGCTAATTCTACTTCTAACACTTATAGAATTACGTATACTACTAAGGGAAGTTGTAAAGCGGATTCTACAATCAATATTGGAATTGGTTCAGGACCAATAGTTGATTCAATTATCAATCAAACTATTTGTGCGGAGGAATCTTTTTCTAAAATTGAATTCTCAGGTAATCCAGCAGCGGTATATGATTGGACAAACACGAACACAACGATAGGATTAAGTGCTTCAGGATCTGGAAATATAGAAAAATTTAAAGCTGTTGGAACAGTTCCTGGGGGTTCTGACACAACTGCGTTAATTATAGTTACTCCAAGAATTGGTACCTGTATAGGGAAATCTAGATCTTTTGCATTAAAAGTGAAAGCATTAGATGACGCTAGTTTTTCTTATTCGAATACATCCTTTTGTAAAACCGAGAATAATCCTTCACCTACAATAACAGGTTTGAAAGACGGGAAATTTACTTTCTCTCCAATAGGACTTGCTATGAATGCTGCTGGTGATATAAATCTTGGAAATTCTACAAGTGGATCATATACGATTACATACGCTGTAAACAAAAGATGTCCAAATGTTGCTACTTTCCCAATCTCTATTGGAAGCCTACCAAATGTTACTTCGATTTTAGATCAATCAGTTTGTGTTGGGAGTTCTTTTGATACCATCCGTTTTACTGGTTCGATAGGTGCGCAGTTTTCCTGGACAAATGGTAATACACTCATTGGTTTACCTGCATCTGGTTCAGGGGATATTAATTCATTCATTGGTCTTTCTGCTGTGAAAAGTTCTATTACAGTCATTCCTTTTGTTGGCCAATGTTCAGGTCCTGCCAAAACATTTAACCTCATTGCTAATCCTCTTGTTCCTACAACAGTTTCATATGCAAATCCATCGTATTGTTTAAACCCTCCAGGTCAAGCAAAACCTACACCTACAGTTACTGGACCTACAGGCGGTTCCTATTCTGTTTTCCCTAGTGGATTATCCTTAGACGTATCCAACGGTAGTGTAGATTTAGATAAATCTCTATCAGGTAATTATACTGTAACTTATGCTTTAAATGGTGTTGCTTGTGCTACTAACGCAACAACCAAGATAGCAGTTGGTGAAAATCCTTCAGTAAGTGATATAATTTCTCAAACTGTATGTAAAGGCATACGATTTAATGAAATTGTGTTTTCAGGAACTCAAGGAACTCAGTTTTCTTGGGTTAATTCAAACCCTTCCATTGGTTTGTCAGCAAATGGTACAGGAAATATCTCTGCCTTTTATGGAATTAATGGAACTAAAAATAAAGTTACAAGTGTAATAACTGTAACTCCTAGTGTAGGTAAGTGTATTGGAACTTCTAAATCTTTTACTTTAAATATAAATCCAGCCGATGATGCTAGTTTCAGTTACACTGCAAATAAATTTTGTGCTGATGAATCAAACCCAGCACCCTCAATAACAAATAAAGGAGGTGTTTTTAGTGCAAGTAAATTAGGAATAGAACTAGATAAAGATAATGGAGTTATCGATTTAAATAAGTCTATACCTGGTTTATATAATATCACATATTTAACAAAAGGGAATTGTCCAGACGTTTACACGGAAGCAATAACATTAGTGCCTAAACCAAGCATTAATCCTATTCTAGATACAACAGTATGTAATGGTTCTAATTTTAATACGATTATTTTCAAAGGCTCAAGTAATACACAATTTGATTGGATTAATAATAATGAATCGATTGGTTTACCTAAATCTGGGGTTAGTGATATTACCTCATTTAAGGCGAAAGGAACTATTCCAGGAGGTTCTGCAATTAAGTCTAAAATTGTTGTTACTCCAAAAATTGATGGTTGTTTAGGTAAATCTATTTCGTTTGAATTAAACGTAAATGCTTCTGATGCACCTTATTTTTACTACGATAAATATTCAATTTGTCAAAACGATCCTTTTCCACCAAAAGCGATTCTAAATGGAACTAAAAATGGTGTTTTTTCTGCATTACCTTCAGGTTTATCTATAAATAATATTTCTGGTGAAATAGCTATTGCAACTTCATTAGTTAACACCTATGCTGTAACGTATACTACTAATGGTGCCTGCCCGAAAGATTCAACAAGATCTATCATTATAAATCCTACCCCAATACTAAATGATTTAGTTAATCAAGAAAAATGTCAAGACGCTATTTTTGATACTATCTTCTTTAAAGGAACTGCGAATACTACGTTTAAATGGGAAAACTCTAATGTTACAATTGGCTTATCTAAAGATGGTGTTGGAAATATTCCTGCATTTAAAGCGAAGGGTACAGTGAATGGAAGTAGCCCAGTTATTGGAACTATTACAGTAACTCCTGAAATTAACGGTTGTTTTGGTGTTAAGAAATCACTAACATTAACTGTAAACCAATTAGATAATCCAGCATTTAAGTATGACGATAATTCATTTTGTAAAATACAGGCAAATCCAACACCTGTAATCACAGGTACAAAAGGTGGGTATTTTACATTTACTCCAAATGGGTTGGTAATTGATAATGCCACCGGAACAATAAATTTAATTGCCACAACACCAAATAATTATCTAATTACATATAATACGATTGGAATATGTAAAAAAGATTCAACTGTTAGTATTGGTATTGGAACTGACCCATCTCTTGAAGATATTGATGATCAAGATGTGTGTGAGGGCACCTCTTTTGATCCAGTTGTCTTTAAAGGAAAACCTGGAACCGTTTTTAGTTGGAAAAACTCAAACGCTTCTGTTGGTATTCCTACAAATGGAACCACTAATATTCCGGCGTTTATTGCTAGTGGAGTAGTCAATTTTAGAGATACAATTGCACAAATGGTTGTAACTTCTCGTATTGGTATTTGTTTCGGAAAAGATACAGTAAATTTTAAATATAAAGTTCGTGCTAAACCTAATATTAAAGGTCGAATTGTTCAAGCTCCATTAACTAGTTTATTCCTAAAAGATACTTCTATTTGTAAGGGTACTAATATAAAATTAATTGCAACTGGTATAACTAAAAATACTGATTATCAATGGACTCCAATTACAGGTCTGCTAGGATTTCCTACCAATGGGGCGAGTGTCACAACTAACTTGGATTCTACCCAACAATTTGTTGTGTCTGGTATTAATCAATTTGGATGTAGTAACTCGGATAGTGTTATGGTCCGCGTGTTTAATCCTAAAATAACCAATATACTAAAAGATACGACTGTTTGTGCTGGAAGTAGTTTTAGACCAATTAAATTCATAGGAAATACTCCAACACCTTCATTTACATGGACAAATTCATTAACATCGATTGGTTTACCAGGATCGGGAGTCGGTGATATTCCAGCTTTCATCGGAACAAATAACACTACAAATTCTTCATTAGCGGCCACAATTACTATAACACCAAAATATACAATACCTTCTTCTGGTCTTGTTTGTAATGGTGCAAAATCAATAGTTAAATTAAGTGTAAATCAATCGGATAATCCATCTTTTACGGGATATCTCTCCCAATATTGTGCAAGTGAAACTGCATCCACAGTTCCATTTATAACCGGCACAAAAAATGGTGTGTTCTCGTCTAGTCCTTTTGGTTTAGTGTTAAACCCTAATTCTGGCCAGTTGTTTCCAACTGCATCCATGGCAAAATCGTACTATGTAAAATATACCACCAAAGGTGTTTGCCCAAAAGCAGACTCAATGAGTTTAACTATTAAACCTATTCTAACTGCATCTATTACTGGAGATAAAACAGTATGTAGAGATGCAATTCAACCGGTTATTACTTTCAAAGGTGCAAATGGTAAAGCACCGTATACGTTTAAATACTCAGTGAATGGTGGTGCTGCCAAAGAAATAAAATCAAAAGTTGCAACTGACTCTGTAACAATAGCTGTTCCAACCGATATTGCAGGAACCTTCGTTTATTCACTCCTTTCTATGGAAGAATCAAGTGCTTCAAATTGTAGTAATGCTGTTAGTGGAAATGTTACCATAAATGTAAATACGCTACCAATTGCTCAAATTACGGGGAATGCAACTGTGTGTGAAGGTGGAAGTCCTCCAAATATTACCTTTACAGGTGTTAATGGTACTTCCCCATTTACATTTATGTATGCTGTCAACGGTGTAACACAGCCAGCAATCAGTACAAAAAATGGAGATTATAGTGTAAATGTAACACAACCAACAACCACAAATGCAACCTATACCTATTCATTAATCGGTATTAAAGACGGTAGCACATTAGGCTGTTATCAACCGCAAAATAATTCAATTACTGTTTCAGTTAAAAAACTTCCTACCGCAACGATAGCTGCAAGCGCAAAATCGATTTGTATTAATGGTTCTAATCCTACTATTACATTTACTGGTGCAAATGGAATTCAACCATATACTTTTGAATATAAAATAAATGGTGTTTCTAATTATATTACTTCGAATAATGGATCTTCCGCTGTACTTGATGTACCTTCAAATATTCCAAATAAATATGTATATGAATTAGTTAGTGTAAAAGATGGTGGTCAATTCACGTGTACTAATATAGCAATTTTCGCAAAAGATTCAGTAGATGTTATTTCTGGCGCATTCGTTGATCCGATTGAGGATAGAACTGTTTGTAAAGACAATAATTCGGGTGTTATTAATTTTACTGGTTCTACAAATTCTACTTTCAGTTGGTATACTAACAATACAACTACAGGTTTAATTTCATCAGGGAAAGATTCTATTCCAAATTTTAAAGGTGTAAATACCTCCACAAATACTCCAAACATTTCCTTAATTACTGTTACACCTTCCAAAGGGGTATGTAAAGGAAAATCTATAACTTTCAAAATGTTGGTGCGTCCTAATCCAATTCCAAAAACAAGTCCGATAAAAATAATTTGTCCTGGTGACTCTTTATTAATAAAAGGAATAACACCTACAGGAATTTCTCCTGATTATCAGTATTTTTGGACGCCAGATGCTACGCTTGGCTGTTTAGATTGTCCGCAAGTTTGGGCAAAACCAACTAAAACAACGGAGTATACATTTATTGCCAAAGATGCATTTGGATGTGTAGGTAAAGATAAATTTACCATGCTTGTACGGGACATTCCTTTGATACAGGCAAATGATACAACACTTTGTGGAGAAACGAAAGAAATAACGTTAAAAGGTACCGGCGGTGTGACTTATGAGTGGAGTAATGGAATTGTTAATGGACAGCCTTTTACACCAAATTTTGGAGTAAATAAATATGCATTGACTGGTAAAGATAAACACGGATGTGTATACACGGATACAGTAGTTGTAAGTGTTCTAACACAACCAAAAGCTTCCTTTACACTAAGTACCAACGAAGTTTTTGCTGCGCCGACACAACCTGCAAGTATTTTAATTACAAATACCAGTATAAATGGAAAAAAATATGTTTTCAATTATGGTAATGGAGATTCTATAGTGGAAACAGCAACTTTAGAACCAAAAACTGCAATATATCAATATCCTGGTGTTGCAACTGTTGGTTTAATCGTCTACAATGGTGCTTGTTCGGATGCAGCTAGTCTACCTATCATTATTAAAAAAATTGATACCACCTCAATTGTAAAATTACCAAATGTGTTCACACCAAATGGCGATGGTGAAAATGATGAATTTATGATTTTTGTGAAAAACCCAAAAACAGTTCGTCTTACAATCTTTAACCGTTGGGGTAATCCTGTCTACGAAATTACGGAAACAACACCTTCATGGGACGGAATAATAAATGGAAATTTGGCAGCAGAAGGTGTGTATTTTTATGAATACTTCATTGAGACACAAAGTGGACCACCTTTGAAAGGAAATGGCTATGTGCAATTGATTCGAAAATAATAATCATTGTTACATAAAGAAAAATTAAATTCGCAAAAAATTAAAATTAAATAGAAATGGGAAGAGCGTTCGAATATCGTAGAGCATCGAAAGAAAAACGTTGGGATAAAATGTCAAGATTATTTCCAAAATTAGGAAAAGCAATCACAATGGCAGCAAAAGAAGGAGGTGAAGATCCTTCAACAAATGCTAAATTACGTACAGCAATTCAAAATGCGAAGGCGCAGAATATGCCTAAGGATAATATTGAGTCGGCTATTAAAAGAGCAACACAAAAAGATACTGCTAACTTCAATGAGATAAATTATGAAGGAAAAGGTCCTCATGGTGTGTTAATTTATATTGAGTGTGCAACGGATAACTCAACGCGTACTGTAGCAAATGTAAAATCCTATTTTAATAAATCTGGAGGAACTGTAGTGCCAAATGGTCAATTAGAATTCATGTTTGATAGAAAATCAGTTTTTGAATTAGCTTTGAAAGATGGTCTAGATTCGGAAGAGTTAGAATTAGAATTGATTGATGCTGGTTGTGAATCTATCGAAGTAGAAGAAGATAAATATGTTGTATATGGTGACTTTACTTCCTTTGGGACATTATCTAAAGCAATAGACGATTTACAATTGGAGGTATTGAAAGCTACACTTCAACGAATTCCAACTTCTCCAATAGAGTTGACAGAAGAACAAATGGTAGATATTGAAAAATTGTTGGATAAAATCGAAGAAGACGATGATGTACAACAAGTGTTTACAAATATTGCTTAATTATAGTATACGAGGCTATCTGAAAAGGTAGCCTCAATTTTTTCCACCATGGCTGAACTGATACTTGTACCAACTCCCGTAGGTAATCTTGAAGATATAACACTTCGAGCGATTCGCATCTTAAAAGAAGCAACTATTATATATGCTGAAGATACTAGGGTGACAAAGAAATTATTGAATCATTTAGAAATTCAGAAACAAGTATACCCGTTTCATGCACATAATGAACATAAAATGCTTGGCAATGTAATGGAATATGTTAAATCTTCTGAATTAACAGTCTTAGTTTCAGACGCAGGAACTCCTGCCATTTCAGATCCTGGATTTTTATTGGTACGCGCTTGTATTGAAGAAGGTATTAAGGTTTCCTGTTTACCTGGACCGACAGCCGTAATCCCTGCATTAGTAGGCAGCGGTTTTCCGTGTGATCGTTTTTGTTTTGAAGGATTTTTACCACATAAAAAAGGAAGACAAACGAAGTTGATGGAACTCGCTCAAGAAGAAAGAACAATCGTTTTGTATGAATCACCTCATCGTTTAGTGAAATGTTTGACGCAAATTGAAGAGTTTTTTGAACCAACACGTAAAGTTTGTGTGGTTCGTGAGATTTCTAAGATTTACGAAGAATATCAACGTGGAGAAGTTATGGAAGTTCGCAAACATTACGAACTAAAACCACCAAAAGGAGAAATAGTCGTTGTAATTGAAGGAAAACCGGCAACAAAAAAAAACAAAGAATAATTTAATATTAATGCAAAAAAAGTTTCTTTCAAATCTAGTCTGGATGGTTTTTTTTAATCTATTGATTAAACCATACGCTATTTTTGGAATTGACGCAGAAGTGCAAAATCGTGTAGGAACTGAGGAATATGGACTCTACTTTACACTGCTCAATTTTTCTTATTTATTTAATATTTTTCTGGATTTAGGTATCACCAACTATAATACGCGTTATGTAGCTCAACATCCTAATCTGGTGAAACGCTATATCGGAAATATTTTGAGCCTTAGACTCGTGTTGTTTGGTGTATATGTAGTTTTAAGTATCGGTCTTGCTTTGCTTTTAGGATACGATGCAAATCAATTTTGGTTTGTATACGTGTTGATATTTAATCAGTTTTTAATTAGTATTCTACTCTATTTTAGAAGTTGTTTTGCCGGTCTACTGCTTTTTAAATGGGATATATTTCTTTCTATTCTAGATAGAATATTGTTAATTGTACTAGTTTCTATTTTATTGTACCATCCATTTTTTGCTAATAAGTTTGATATAAAATGGTTTGCTTTAGCGCAAACGGTTTCTTTTTTAATAGCTGTTTTGGTCGCTGTTTTACTGGTTTTCAAGAGGATTGGATTACCCCGTTTACATTGGGGCAAAGCATTTAATCTTGTAATATTAAAGAAAAGTTTTCCATATGCATTATTAATTCTATTGATGATGTTATATACTCGCGTAGACGCTATGATGATCGAGCGACTTCATATACATGGTAATAAGCAGGTTGGGATTTATGCACAAGCGTTTCGTATGCTTGATGCAAGTTTAATGTTTATCATGTTATTTACTGGATTATTATTTCCTTTATTTTCTAGAATTTTAAAAGATAAAACGAGTATTATTCCGCTATTAGATACCTCTTCTAAATTGGTGGTAGCATTCACTACGATAATGAGCTTTACCTGTTGTTTATATGCTTTCTTTATTCTAGATACTATTTATTTACATGATATTCTATTTGTTGTGCCTACATTTCAAATTTTAATGTTAAGCTTAATACCTACAGCATTTATTTTTGTTTATGGAACATTAATGACCGCTAATGGGGATTTAAAGCATTTGAATATTTTGTCGTTAATAGGATTAGTAATGAATGTAATCCTAAACTTTATTTTAATTCCAAAGCATGGTGCTTTTGGGGCTGCTATAGCTACATTTACGACACAACTATTGATAGCCGTTTTTTATTTTTTATCTGTTTGGAAACAATTTCAATTACAGCTTAAAAGAAAAGAGTTATTTCGCTATAGTGTCTATGGTGCATGGTGTTTTTGTGCTGCCTGGGTAAGTAATCAATTAGTGATAGTTAGCAATCAATTCTTTACTTTTATTGCGTTATTAATTGTTGGTATGCTAGTGTTGGGATTAATTCCAATCAAAAAAATGCTCTCTTCGTTTAAAAAAGAAATACTGTAGCTATGAATTTTACTTACTCACGTTTTTTTATTTCCCTAAATTGGACAACTTTAGTCTTTATATATCTTGTTGTAATTGCAGGTAGTTTTGTGCGTATCACAGGAGCAGGAATGGGATGCCCAGATTGGCCGAAATGTTTTGGACAATATATCCCACCGACAAATGAAAATGCTTTACCTCCAGATTATAAAGATATTTATGCATCTAAACGCGGAAAGAAAATTGAACGATTTGCTAGTTTTTTAGATAAAATTGGTTTTTCCGATATCGCAATAAAATTGAGAAATGATAAATCGCTTTTAATCGAACAAGATTTTAATGCAAAAAAAACCTGGACAGAATATATTAATCGACTTTTCGGTGTACTTGCCGGATTTGGTGTACTATTTATTTTTGTTAGTGTATTACGCAAATATAGGTCGAAAAAATTAGTGCTTTTAGCCACAAGTAATTTGATTATATTAGTTGTACAAGCATGGTTTGGATCTATTGTTGTTGCTACAAATTTGGTGCCCTGGACAATTACTGTACACTTGTTTTTAGCACTTGTGATTATTATGCTTCAATTATTACTTGTAATGGAGGTAAGTAATACTCAAAGTAAAAAAATAATGGCTACATCTAAAATTAAATCCTTTATATGGATTGTCTTATTGATCACCTTTGTGCAACTGTTTCTAGGAACGCAAGTACGTGAATCCATTGATGTATTGGTGAAACAAGGGTATACAAGAGAATATTGGGTAAATCATTTGGGTTTACCATTCTTTATCCACCGAAGTTTTTCCTGGATTGTGTTAATAGGTATGGGGTATATGTTTTGGCTCAATAAAAAATCTGAGAATGTACAGATTGTATCTACCTCTTTTTATATTCTGATAGCCGAAATACTTACGGGAGTTCTTTTAGCATATGCTGATATGCCAGGCTTGGTTCAAACCGCACATTTACTTTTTGCTACTGTTATGTTTGGAGTCTTGTTTACTGCTGCAATTCGTTTCGGTAAAAAAGAAGGAATAAACGCCTAGTTTAGTTTATTAATGCTTAAAACACTCGTCCGGATTTCCTAATCGAATAGTAAAGGTTACACCATATACAAAATACCAATCTTTCGTCTGACTATTTCCTCGAGGACCATAAGGTGAACCATTGATATTACGATTGGAAAGCGCAACAGTCAATGGACTAGCGACTTCTGTTAACTGCCCTTTATCGATAAATCTATCGCTACTGACATCGTCTAAATAATCGGTAAATGTTTTCCGAACACCATATTCCATCCCAAAACAAAAAATATTCCCAAAGGGATATTTAAAGCCAATACCAAAAGGAAGAGAAAATTGATTTTTACTATAATACATTTTCGAATTCAATGTTGTACCTTGACCTTCTGTACCTAATGTTCGTAATTCTATAGTTTCCCCAAGATAATTGGTGGTTGGATTCATTTGAAAATAGGCAACTTCTGCAAAAAGATAACCGGAACCGCGGTACACTTTATTTCCTAACTGAAATGGAAAGTAATTAAATTCTACACCAGCGCCAATTTCGGTAATGTTCGAAGCGAATGAGAGATTTCTATTGGTATATACGCCTGCATAATTGGAAGATGATTTTGCATCATCGGCTATAACACTTCCCTGTATGAGTAACGCACGTAACGCCAATCGCGGATTGATATTGTATTTTGTAATTATTCCAAATGCTATCTGTGAATTCTTAAAATGCGCTAGGGTGTTAAGATCCCCGATATAATAAGACGCACCTCCAAAAATTCCAACTTCACTTTTGGATAAGAAATTTTGCCGTTGACTCAAAACAACAACGGGTAAGAATAAAAGGATTAAATAAAATCGCATACATTTCCATAAACGTATTTTTCGTCTTTTTGTTGCAATGTATTTATACAAAAAAAGGGAAAATCAATCGACTTTCCCTTTTCTATAGTTTGTAATATTTTATTCTACTACGAAACGCTTACTTTCGATCGTATTTGCATTTGTATTTTCGATTTTTACAAGATACATTCCTTTTGCGAATTGATTCACAGGAACCTCTGTAACTTCATTTTTAATTTCTTGATGAAATACTTCGTTACCAATTAAATCATACATACGAAGTGTAGTGTTTGTGAAATTAGCTACTGAAATATAAACGTTATTAGATGCTGGATTTGGATAAACTTGGAAATTGTCAGATGCCAAATCCGTAATCCCTGTAGTTTTTACTTTTACAGATAATTTCATAGAGTCAGAACTTGTACATCCAAATTCATTTGTACCAACTACTGTATACGTACCAGCTTCTTTAATAGAAATTGTATCGTATTTAGATTTCGTGTTCCATACGTATGAACTTGCTCCAGAAACTTTAAGTATAACAATATCTCCTTTGTAGATAGTAGTATCTTTTTTAGATAATTTAATTACCGGGTTAGGATTAACTTTTATATTAACCACTTCACTTTGAGTAACACAAATGTCATTCTTGATTGTTACCGAATAATCTCCAGATTTAGTAATGGATACAGATGCATCTTTGGAAGCATTCGACCAAGCATAGCTAAAGTTTTTATTAGAAGCAGCTGTTAGACTTACTTTATCTTTACCTTCACAAAAGGTAGTTGGACCAGCAACGGTAAGTTTAGCAGATGGTTTTTCAACAACTGTAATTTCAATGGAGTCTTTTACAGTTCCACAATTAGAAGTTGTTTGAACAACATATTTACCTGCTTCTTGAACATCTATATTTGGGGTAACTTGATTTAATGGAACTCCATTTTTTGACCATTTGTAAGAAATATTCTCTGCAAATGTTAAGTTATTAAGTTCTACTTTAATGTTACCAGTTTCTTTACCAGTGAATTTCTTTGTAGATATAGTTATAGAAGGGGTTATTTTATATTTAATGATGTTATATTTTGTAGGGTCGCCGCCAGTAAAATCAGCAATTGCATTAGTTAAGTCCAAAAATATATTGCTTGTAAATAAAGAATCAGCAGGAGCATCTTCAATTCCTTTGATTAATACTACATCTGAAATAGGTTTTCCATTTATTAGAAAATTTGGTAGTTCGAAAGCAATTTTTATGTCTTGATTTAAATTTGTTGTTAACTGAATATTTAGTTTACCAGAATTAACAACAGTATTTTTAAGTTTTAGACCATTTAGGTCTAACACACTCTCCTTATTAATTTGCGAAACAGGAATAGGTAGAGCTATGCCTTGAAGAAAACCACCATTAATTGAAGGTTTAATTTGTTCTATTTTTGCTTTATCTAAAGCGGCAAAATTAAATACTTCTGATGTTTCTGAAAAATTAGCTGCAGATACTGAATTGGAAGGTAAGGCTTGAAGCCTAGCGCTCTTATCCGAACAAATTTTTGTTTCATTTGTCGAAATTTTTACTGTACACGTATTCGTTTGTCCAAAGAAAGAAAACGAAATCATTGTAATTGTAGAAAAAGTTAGTAATAATTTTTTCATATAAAAAGATTTTTAGGTTTTAATGATGCAATTTACAAATTTTAATTGTTTTTTAGCATAGAAAGTCTATTTTTGTGATGATTTATTTAATTAATTATGAAGTTTATAGCACTGATCTTAGTATCCATGGTAGTTTTTTCTTGCAAAAAACTCGAACTAAACAAAATTTCCACCTCGTTTTGGAATCCGAAACTTGCAGTTCCAATTGCCTATGGTAGTTTTACTATTAATGATATTCTAAAGCAAGCAGACTCTATCGATAAATATATCGGTGTTTCTGATCATGTGATACAACTGAGTACTTCGCAATCGATTAAGGGATTTAGTTTGCTAAATGTAGTTAAAATCCCGCCCTTTGAATCTTTACCAACACAAACGATTTATAGTTTTGACAAGATGAAAGCAACAGATATTGATTTAATCAATTCAATTGCGAATTTAAATGCAAATAAAAGAATAAATTTTAGTAAAATTTTATTAGGGATAGATCCCAAAACAAAACTTGATTTATCTGTTCCTCTAGATTTTTCAACAGGTGATTTACCTGCCGATTTTAGAGTGGATAAACTCAAATTTGCTAAAGGTAAAATTAAGATAAACATACTAGAAGGTTTACCGCATAAGACTGTTCTTAAGTTTCTATTTAATGATATTCAAAAAGAGGGTAAAACATTAGAAGACTCTTTAGTGTATAATCCATCAGACAAAAAACCACTTGAACTTAATTTGGCTAACTGCGTTGCAGATTTCTCCAAAGACTCCTTATATTTTAAAATTTCTGAAATAATCATTATCCCAACTCCTTCAGGTGTAATTAATTCTACAAATAAATTAACTTTAGGAGTTTCCTTAACGGATATCGAATTTGATTTCATAGAGGGGTATTTTGGAAAACTAGCTGTTCCTGCAATCAAAGACACACTTGCTATTGATCAATTCAAAGACTTGAAAGGAAAGTTTGGTATAACAAATCCTTCTTTAACTTTTTCTGTAACTAATAGTTTTGGCGTACCGGTAGAACTAGATTTTACAAAATTTCAATTGAAACGAAAAGGATCACTTACACCTTTAGATATTGCTATAAATCCCTTTCCAATTAACATACCTAAGTCTAAATATAAAGATACAATTTCTACCTTATTGCTAGATGCTTCTATCCCAAACTTTGACAAACTGTTATCTTCAGAAACAGAACAATTAAATTTTGAAGCAAATATAAAAGTGAATAAAGCTGGAGATATTGATGGTAAACCGAATTTTATAACTAATACAAGTTCTATTTCCATTGATGCAAATATCTTGGTTCCGTTAACGGGATATGTAAGCGGTTTTACTTTTGAGGATACAAGTGATATCAGTCTGCCAATTGATATGCTTAAGTCGCTTGAACTTAAAGTTATCTACAAAAATACATTACCCGTAGATGTGGATGCTAAAATTACATTTTTAGATGTGAATAATAATATAATTAAAGATGCTACTGGTGCAGTCATGAATATTCTCAGTTCCTCTACAGATAAACTCATCAAGTCACCCGCTCTGACATATGATTCCGATACAAAGTCGTATACCATTAATAAAGAAAACATAGCAAGTGTTCCAGAACAAAGCTTCTCTATCATACTAAAAGAAAGTCAAATACCATATTTGAAAAATGCGAAAAAAGTTATTTTTTCCGGGAATTTCGAAACCTTTGGTGGTGGTTCTTCAAAAGCTGTAACGCTATATGATTATTATGGCTTATCCATTAAATTAGCTGGTAATGCAGAAGTAAATAGCAAAAGTTTTCTTAAATAAAAATTACAATAATGAAAAATAAATTTACAGGACTTCTATTTTCTATCTTACTTGCATCTAGTCTATTCGCGCAACGTAACTTAACATTAATGGACTTAAAAACACCGTATACGTACCGTGTAAATCCAGCGGCTACTCCTGAGACTAGATTCTTTCTTGGCTTGCCAGGTTTAGGTCATCAGAATGTGCAAATAACAAACCGAATTTCCAGTGTTAACAATTTATTTGTCAAGAATGCACAAGATTCTTTAGTGTTAAATACGAGCGAATCTTTTTACAATAGGATGGGGGAAAGAACCTATATCGGCGTAGATGTTACGAATCAAATTTTAGCATTTGGTTTCAAAGCGAAAAATAGTTATTTCAATTTCGATATCAGTAATCGTTTAATAACGGAAGTTGGTTTCGGTTCGGATCTATTTAAATTTGTTTCACAAGGAAATGGAGGAAGTTTATTAGGAGAAAGAGCAGGGTTCGATGGACTTGGTGCATCTTTAATGTCCTATATTGAATATGGGTTAGGTTATTCTCGAGAAATCACCCCAAACCTAAGTATTGGTGGACGATTTAAATTGTTATCTGGATTAGCAAATCTAAGCGGAACAAACACTTCATTTGGAATTACAACCGACCCTGTAAATTATAGTTTAACTATTGATGGCCAAGCAGATATAAAATCTGCAAATACCTTGATTTTTACCGATTCTGCGTATATGAATAACCTTGATTATATGCGATTAGCTAAAATGGCATATAATCTTTCAAATTTTGGTATGGCCTTTGATTTAGGTGCAACTGTAAAACTAAGCGAAAAATTTACTGTAAATGCAAGTGTTATTGATTTAGGATTTATCAATTGGAAAAATGGGGTATCCAATTATTCCGTTAATAAATTTAGCTATACTTTTAAAGGGTTAGATCTGAACTCTTTATTGTCTGATTCTTCGGATATCGCAAAAGAAATAACCGATTCTTTAACTTCTATTTTTAAAGTTGGAAATTCCACAAAGTCTTATTCTACAGGACTTCCAACTAGGATTTATTTGGGGGGTGCGATTAATTGGAATAAATATCTTTCTACTGGCTTTACATTCTACAATGAATTTTATAATTCAAGTTACCGTGCTGGGGTTGTATTATCTTCCACTTTTTCCTTAAGACATTGGTTGGGAGCTACTTTAAACTACGGTATCTACTCGCGTTCGTCTGCTAATGTTGGATTTGGGTTGCGTATACGCGGGTTTTATGTTCTTACCGATAATTTGGTCGCTTTATTGAATTATCAAGCTGTAAAAGCTGCGTCTGTATGTTTTGGATTTAATCTAGTGATTGGCAAACCTAAAACTGCTGTTGTTGCTGCAGAATAATAGTTTTTCGGTAACATCATCTGGTGAAAGTTTGAGATAGCTCTCTACATTATTTTTTTGCTTAGAATCTAATTTTACTATTGAATTCTAATGCCTATATGTCTTTCTTATAATTTAGGCAATATCTTTCTTTCTTTTTTCTTTCGGTCTTTCGGTCTTTTATCTATTTTTGTTTAAAAATCAAAAGAACATTTTCAATACGAATTACTATGAAAAGAATTAGAATCATCGATATTTTAACTGCTCCTGAAATCGGGAAAGAGATAAATGTAAAAGGTTGGGTAAGAGCATTTCGAAGCAATCGTTTTATACAATTGACTGATGGTTCTACAATCAATACATTACAAGCAGTTGTTGATTTTGAACAATTCGATGAAGTTCTATTAAAAAAAATTACCACAGCAGCCGCAATTAGTTTAACTGGAACATTAATTGAATCGCTAGGTGCTGGTCAAGCAGTGGAATTACAAGTTGCAACCATCGAAATTTTAGGAGAAGCCAATCCAGACGATGTGCAAAAAACGGTGATGCAACCTAAAAAACACAGTTTGGAATTCTTAAGAGAACAAGCACATTTACGTTTTAGAACAAATACCTTTGGAGCTGTTTTTCGTATTAGACATGCGGTTGCTTATGCAATTCATAAATTTTTTAACGATAAAGGCTTTTTCTATTTACATACGCCAATCATTACGGGTTCCGATGCAGAAGGAGCAGGGGAGATGTTCCGTGTTTCTACTCTTGATGCTAAAAATCCTCCATTGACAGAAGATGGAGATGTAGACTTTTCGAAAGAATTTTTCGGAAAACAAGTGAATTTAACGGTTTCAGGACAATTAGAAGCGGAATTAGCTGCGTTGGCTTTAGGACAGGTATATACATTCGGACCAACGTTCCGTGCTGAGAATTCTAACACATCCCGCCATTTGGCTGAGTTTTGGATGGTTGAACCAGAGGTTGCTTTCAATGATTTGAACGACAACATGGATTTGACAGAAGAATTCTTGAAGTATATCTGTAATTACATCATGGAGCATTGTGCGGATGATTTGAAATTCTTAGACGATAGAGATAATACAGAGCAACAATCCAAACCACAAAACGAGCGTAACGAATTGCGTTTAACGGAGCGTTTACAGTTTGTTTCTAACAATCCTTTCAAGCGTATTACCTATACAGAAGCAATTGATGTTTTATTAAACAGTTCGCACTACAAAAAGAAAAAATTCAAGTTTGATGTTGCTTGGGGTACTGACCTTCAAAGTGAGCACGAGCGTTTCTTGGTTGAAAAAGAATTCAAATGTCCTGTAATTATTACGGATTATCCAGCTTCTTTCAAAGCATTCTACATGCGTCAAAATGAAGATGGGAAAACGGTTGCTGCGATGGATGTATTGTTCCCAGGTATTGGTGAAATCGTTGGTGGTTCACAACGGGAAGAGCGTTTAGATATCCTATTGGAAAAATGCAAAGCATTCAACATCCACGAAGAAGAATTATGGTGGTATTTGGAAACACGTAA
Source organism: Flavobacteriia bacterium (assembly GCA_947463445.1). Taxonomy (GTDB): domain Bacteria; phylum Bacteroidota; class Bacteroidia; order Flavobacteriales_D; family Crocinitomicaceae; genus CANHVK01. Next base: position 33,066 of record CANHRS010000006.1, read on the forward strand.
GTTTGGAACTGTTCCGCATGCAGGATTTGGTTTAGGATTTGAACGTATGGTAATGTTCGTAACAGGAATGTCTAATATTCGTGACGTAATTCCTTTCCCAAGAACACCACAAAATGCAGAGTTTTAATTTTTGAGAATAAAAACCATGGCCCTCAAACAACATCTTGCACAAAAGTTAGAGCAACGACTCTCTCCGCAACAAATTCAGCTGATGAAATTGTTGCAAGTGCCAACGATGGAGTTAGAACAACGTATTAAACAGGAAATTGAAGAAAATCCTGCATTGGAAGAAGGTCTGGATACAATTGAGGATGATTTTGCAAACGAAGAGGATTATACCGAAGAATTAGATGGTTCAACGGACTTTGATTTGTCGGAATATATGGATGATGATAGTCCAGATTATAAAACGCAAGTCAATAACCGATCTAACGACGATGAAGAATATTTTGTACCGCTTTCAGGCGAACAATCGTTTCAAGAAAAGTTGATTGAGCAATTACATTTATTGGATTTAGATGATACCCAATTCAGTATAGCGGATGTAATTATCGGTAATTTGGATGAGTCTGGATATTTAAATCGAACAGTATTTGCGTTGGTGGATGACCTTGCTTTTTCTGCAAATATTTATGTGACGGAAAAACTAGTGGAAGAAGTCTTGGCTTTGGTGCAAGAATTGGATCCTGCCGGGGTAGGAGCGCGCGATTTGAGAGAGTGTTTACTATTACAATTAAAGCGTACCCAATCGGGAGATATTACCCGATTTACTGCAAAGAAGATTGTGGAAGATCATTTTGAAGAATTTATCAAAAAGCATTACGATAAAATTCAACTCAAATTAGAGATCGAAGACCAAGATTTAAAAGAAGCCATCGATGAGATTTTGAAATTGAATCCAAAACCAGGTGGTTCTATGAAAGAATCTGCTAAACCGATGCAGCAAATAACACCAGATTTTACCATTATTGAATTTGAAGGTAAGTTAGATCTTTCCATACATGGTAGAAATGCACCAGATTTAAAAGTGAGTCGCGAATACGAGAATATGTTACGCGGTTATTCCGAAGGTGCTAAAACATCTAAGTCGGATAAAGAGGCTGTGAGTTTTGTGAAGCAAAAATTGGAAAATGCTAAGTGGTTTATCGATGCAATTAAGCAACGTCAAAACACCCTGTTTGTTACCATGTCTGCTATTATGAATTACCAACGTGCTTTTTTCTTATCTGGGGATGAAACCAATTTACGTCCGATGATTTTGAAAGACATCGCAGAATTGGTTGGCTTAGATATTTCAACGATTTCCAGAGTAGCGAATAGCAAGTACGTACAAACGAATTATGGGATTTATTCCTTGAAGTATTTCTTTTCTGAATCCATGTCGAAAGATACGGGGGAAGAAGTTTCCACACGCGAGGTGAAAAAGATCCTTTCAGAAGCCATTCAAGGGGAAGAAAAGAACAAACCTTTAACGGACGACAAACTAACGCTTATATTGCAAGAAAAAGGCTATAATATCGCGCGGCGTACCGTTGCCAAATACCGGGAGCATTTAAATTATCCAGTTGCACGTTTAAGAAAGGAGTTGTAAACTTTAGAAATTATATATATATTTGTAATGAATCTGAAATTTAGCTAGTCTATCAAGTAGGATTCCCCCGGTAGCTTTATGCTACCTTTTTTATTATATGGATATTATTCCGTTTGAATCTACTAAATCATTCTTAATCACAACATTTTTTAATCTTTGAAAGTAGTTGTGGCCACCCTTTTTTTTCATGAAAGCATTTGGTTCATAATTTTGTCTTACACAATAGGCAATAACATCATTCATTTGATGTAAGAGTGAATTTCTAGAATCTCTAAAAATAGGATCTTCAATTATCATATTAATTCTATCATTATTCGTATGTCTTTGCCCTCTTATGAGCATCCTGAGTTTTTCTCCATCTGTATTATCTGATAATATAATTCCTTTTTCTTTTTGATGTTTAGTTTTTAGATGTTCTTCAAACGTATATAATAATTGAATCCAAGTAGTATTAAAAACATCTTCGTTTGGATTTATTTTGTTTTTTACAACACTAAATATTTCAATATTTTCTTGGGTATTTAACCAATCAATACATTTTTTTATAATGTCTAATCGATCATTCCGCTTTATTCTTACTAATTCTTTTGGACGATTAATTAATTCAGTACAATGGATTTCTTCTCTTAATTTTAGTCCTTTTGTATCTCTTAGTTGATTTCTGAATTTTACTAATTCATCTAATGTGTTTCTCCATTTTGATTCATGTATAATTAATGATGATAACACAAAATACTTTGTAGGACTATTTTTTATTCCAACATCTCCGCTCTCATCGACATATAATAAATACATATATTTTAATTTGTCTATCTAAGTTAATTAACATTTTTATTAATTGAAAGTTTCAGTACATTTGATCTATGAAATTTCTTTCTAATCTAATTTCGTGGATTTTTCTTCCATTATTTATGCCGGTGTACGCCTTATTATTGACGATGTATATCCCATCTTTAGAAGAAGGTTCTTTTCAAAATAGGACGATTTATTTGTTGGATCCGCGATTGAAGTTAGCCTTATTGGGCATTTTCTTTCTTTTTTCTTTTTTAGCACCAGCCATTTCTTTAGTCATTTTAAAACGCAACAATAAGATTTCCAATTTAGAAATTGATAATCGTTCTGAACGTTTCATTCCGATTTTGATTACAGCAATCTATAGTGCAGTACTTGCTTGGTTTTTGATGGTAAAGACTCCTGCAGGAATTTTACCACCTGCTATCTTTTTATTACCAGCCGGCGGAACGATAGCGATTTTATTCGTTTTGCTTATTACCCGCTTTGATAAGATTAGTTTACATGCATTAGGTGTAGGTATGTTAATGGGGTTTTTGATTGCTTATTTCCAAACTCAGGCTCAATTTCAGTTGGGCATTTTGTGTCTGGCGACGATTGTAAGTGGTGTAGTAATGTCAGCGCGTTTATATTTAGGTAAACACAATCTACGCCAATGTTTGATGGGGTATTTTTTAGGGATGTTGGTTATTTATTTGACTATTAAATTTTTGGGTTATTAACTCCTTTTCACCCACCTCTTTCCTCTCTCAAGGGAGAATGCCTCCACAATTCATACTAAATTTAAAATTCACTTCAAAAAAAAGGCTGTTTCAATTAAGAAACAGCCTTTTAATAGTTATCCAAAAGTCTAATATCTTCCGTCTAATATTCTTTTGTCTAGTATTCAAAAGTCTCCATGAACTTAGTTGTAAAGTTTCCATTACAGAAATCCTCGTTCATCATTAATTTTTGGTGGAAAGGAATCGTAGTTTTAATCCCTTCAATGATATATTCATCTAACGCTCTTCGCATTTTAAGAATTGCTTCTTCACGTGATTGAGCAACTACGATCAATTTTGAAATCATGGAATCATAGTTTGGTGGAATTGTATATCCTGAATATGCATGTGTATCTATACGTACACCATGTCCTCCTGGACAGTGGTATGTCGTAATCAATCCTGGGGAAGGTCTAAAATCGTTAAATGGATCTTCCGCATTGATACGACATTGAATCGCGTGTAATTGTGGGAAGTAGTTTTTACCAGAGATTTTTTCACCAGCAGCAATTTTAATTTGCTCTTTAATTAAGTCGAAGTTAATTACTTCTTCTGTAATGGTGTGCTCCACTTGGATACGTGTATTCATTTCCATGAAATAGAAATCACGGTTTTTATCCACCAAGAACTCAACGGTACCAACACCCTCGTAATTTACCGCTTTCGTAGCTTTAATTGCAGCTTCACCCATACGTTGACGTAAGTCTTCTGTCATGAATGGGGATGGTGTTTCTTCTACTAATTTTTGGTGTCTACGTTGGATGGAACAATCACGCTCGGACATATGACAAGCATTTCCATACTGGTCACCTGCAATTTGTATTTCAATGTGACGTGGTTCCTCAATGTATTTCTCCATGTAGATACCATCGTTACCGAATGCAGCAGCAGCTTCTTGTTTTGCAGAATTCCAAAGCGCTTCCATGTCTTCTTCCTTCCAAACAATACGCATCCCTTTACCACCACCACCAGCAGTTGCTTTGATGATAACTGGGTAAACGATTTGTTTTGCTTGAACGATTGCATCTTCTAAACTTTCTACTAATCCTACAGAACCTGGAATACAAGGCACGCCAGCAGCAATCATTGTTGCTTTGGCAGTTGCTTTATCTCCCATATTACGGATTTGTTCTGGTAATGCACCAATAAATTTAATTCCGTGTTGCTGACAAATTTCGGAGAATTTTTCGTTCTCAGACAAGAATCCATATCCTGGGTGGATAGCATCTGCATTGGTGATTTCAGCTGCTGCGATTATGTTTGCAATCGATAAATACGATTTAGAACTTACAGGCGGTCCGATACATACTGCTTCATCTGCAAAACGTACTGGTAAACTATCCTTATCTGCTGTTGAATATACCGCTACAGTTTTTATTCCCATTTCTTTACATGTACGAATAATACGTAAAGCAATCTCGCCTCTGTTCGCAATTAATATTTTTTTAAACATCTGTCAATTATTTAATATGAAAAAGGGACTTGTATTTTAGATAGTATCTAAAATTTCAAATCCCAATTACATGAATGAATTATTAAGCTGGATCAACCAAGAATAATGGTTGGTCGTATTCTACTGGAGAAGCATCGTCTACTAATACTTTAACGATTTTACCAGAAATTTCTGCTTCGATATCGTTAAATAATTTCATCGCTTCAATGATACAAACTACTTTACCTTTTTCGATTGAATCTCCAACATTTGCTAATGCTGGTTTGTCTGGTGAAGTTGCACGGTAGAAAGTTCCAATCATAGGAGACTTGATTGTAATGTATTTTGAATCTTCAGAAGCAACTGGTGCTTTTGGTGTTTCAGGTGCTGAAGTAACAGGCGTTGGTGCTGCAACTGGTGCCGCAATTTGTTGTGGAGCCTGTACATATACAGTGTGCTCTTCTTTCTTGCTCTTATTTTCAGCTTTAATAACGATTTTAAAATCTTTTTGTTCGATTTCAACTTCGCTAACACCTGATTTAGATACAAACTTGATTAAATCTTGAATTTCAGTTAAGTTCATGTTTTGATTTATTAGTTCTTAATATTATGAATTATAGGCCCATTTTAAATAAACGGATCCCCAAGTAAATCCTCCTCCAAATGCAGATAATAATAAATTATCTCCTTTTTTCAATTGCTTTTCCCAATCCCACAAACATAAAGGTAATGTTCCTGCAGTTGTATTTCCATACTTTTGTATGTTAATCATCACTTTTTCTTTTGGAATTCCACAACGTTCTGCTGTCGCATCAATGATGCGTAAGTTTGCTTGATGAGGTACTAGCCAATTGATATCTTCACTTTTCAAATTGTTTTTCTCCATGATTTCTGCCGAAACTTCTGCCATGTTTGTAACTGCAAATTTGAAAACTGTTTTTCCTTCTTGTTTAACGTAGTGATCTCTATTTTGAACAGTTTCTAAAGTTGCTGGATTAGCAGAACCTCCTGCAGGTTGTATTAGGTAATGTCTTCCAGAACCATCGCTACGTAAGATAGCATCCATGACACCTAAATTTTCTGTGTTTGGCTCTAGTAATACAACACCAGCACCATCACCAAAGATAACACACGTTGTACGATCTTCATAATCGATGATTGAACTCATTTTATCTACACCAACGATTAGTACTTTTTTATGTGTACCTGCTTCAATAAATTTTGAACCTGTTTGTAATGCATAAATAAAACCAGAACATGCTGCAATTAAGTCAAATCCCCAAGCATTAGTCATTCCTACTTTATCACAAATAATATTTGCTGTACTAGGGAATGGGTGGTCTGGAGTAACTGTTGCAACAATGACTAATTCAATATCTAGAGGATCAATTCCTTTTTTTGCGAGTAAAGCCTTTACAGCTTCAGCGCCCATGTCTGAAGACGCACCATTTTTCATGATTCTTCTTTCAGAAATTCCTGTTCTAGACAATATCCATTCATCTGTTGTGTCAACGATTTTTGCTAAATCGTGATTTGTCATAACTGTTTCAGGTAAATATCCTTGAACCCCGGTAATTGCGGCTGTAATTTTGCTCATATAACTAGTTAAATGCTTCGTTTACTTTTGTTGCCAATCCGGATTTTGCTACATCATAAGAATGTAACAACATGTTTTTTACTGCGATATCGTTAGATATACCATGACCAATAATTACATTTCCTTTAACTCCTAAGATTGGCGTGCCTCCATAATTTTCATAATTGAAACGATCGAAATATGCATCTTGGATACCTCTTTTTTTCATCATGTAATACAATCCTTCGGCTTGTTTAAGAACAATATTCCCCGTGAAACCATCACATACAATTACATCTGCTTTACCACGGAATATGTCTCTACCTTCTATGTTTCCGATAAAATTTACTTCTTCAGATTCAGCAAGTAGCTTATGTACTGCTATCGTAAGTAGATTTCCTTTCGTTTCTTCTTCCCCGATGTTCAATAATGCTACTTTCGGATTTTCAATACCGTATACGTTTTTGGCATACAAGGAACCTAATACAGCAAATTGATATAGTACATCAGGTTTACAATCTGCATTTGAACCAACGTCTAATAATACAGAATTTCCACCGTCAAATGATGGAATAACCGATGTTATACAAGGGCGAATAATTCCAGGTATTGTATTCACTTTGTATATTGCACCAACCAACATAGCACCTGTATTTCCTGTACTAGCAAAAGCATCAATTTCTTTTTTTGCTAATAAATCAAAACCTACAGAGATTGTACTGTTTGGTTTCTGTGGAATTGCACGTGTTGGGTGGTCATGCATCGTGATTACATCTGGTGCATGTACGATTTCGAAATCATCCGGATTTGCTCCACGCGACTTTAGGTCATCAACGATAGAATCGTGATCACCTAATAGTACGAGTTTTACGTCCCGAGGAAGTTCTTTTTGAGCGAGAATCGCACCAGAAATATTAGCATCTGGTGCGAAATCGCCACCTAAAATATCTATTCCTATCTTCATCAGGAAGAATGAATTAATTAAATCGCTACTTCTTTTTCAGCTACTACTTTACCTTTGTAATAAAGTTTTCCTTCATGCCAGTGTGCATGGTGGAATAAGTGAGGCTGACCTGTAGTTGGACAAATCGCAATATTGTCAGCTACTGCTTTAAAATGCGTTCTTCTTTTGTCTCTTCTAGTTGTCGAAGTTCTTCGTTTAGGATGTGCCATTTTACTTTGTTTATATTATAACGTTTAATTCAAATTTTTTAATATCGCAAATTGAGGATTAATCGGTTTGTCAAGCGGGTCGTCTTCCGGTTCCTCTTGGTCGTCAGAATCATTTTCGTCTTCATCTTCCCAATCTTCATCGTCTTCCCATTCCTCGTCTTCCTCCCAATCTTCCTCGTCAAGTTCTTCCTCTTCTACGTGTGCATTTATAGTATGCTTTTGTATTAATTCCCACATTTCTTCATCACATTCACCAGGTTTATGTGTTGCTCTTAATGGTAATAAGGAAGTAATTAATTCATAAATAGGGAACGTAACGTCTATTTGATAACTATCAGGGTGTAATACCACTAGATTTTCATCCTCTTCGTCTTCCGTTCCGAATTTGTAAATTAATCTATATTCTCCTTGAACATCCAAATTCATTGGAGTGTCACATCGATCACACGTTGTAGAAACAGAACCATTAACTGCAAATAATGCGATTAACATGGTTTCTTTTTTTTCTAATTCTAACGTCGCTTTCAACGACCCTTCATGAATTATGGAATATTCCATGGATTCAAAGAACGATGTATTTATCTCGTATTCGAAATAATGTTTTCCTACTTTTAAACCAACAAATGGAATGTTAAATTCGTTCTTCATTCTTTTCGTTACATTAAAATAGGAAGGCAAAGGTAATAAAATTAAACGAAGATTGTTTATATCTTTTTAATTTTTACTCTTTTTATTCCTTTTTCACTTCTATTTATTTATTCAACTCGGTTGTTTGCGAATGGTTTTCGTTTAAATTCAGGCGATTTTTGTTCTGTTAATGGGTTTGCCTGAATTTCTTTGACAAACTTTCGTGTTTTATAAATATCTATTGCTAGATAAATTGCATTTCGCATGGACTGAGCCGATGCTATTCCTTTGCCTGCAATGTCAAACGCAGTTCCGTGATCTGGTGAGGTACGAACAATAGGTAGTCCTGCGGTAAAGTTTACTCCTTCATCAAAAGTTAAGGCTTTAAAACCAGTTAAACCTTGATCGTGATACATAGCTAATACGGCGTCAAACTGATTAAATTGGGATGATCCAAAAAAACCATCTGCTGGGTAAGGCCCAAAAACAAGCATTCCTTTATCAAAATTTTCTTTTATAATTGGAATGATTATTTCTTCTTCTTCCTTACCTAATTTACCATTTTCACCTGCGTGTGGATTAAGTCCAAGTACAGCAATTTTTGGTCTAACGATTCCGAAATCTTTTTTCAAACTATTTTCTAAAACGGTAAGTTTTGCTTGAATTTTTTCTTTCGATAAATTATCCGAAACTTCTTTGACAGGTATGTGGCTTGTTGCTAAGGCTACACGTAAGTTTTGACCAACCATCATCATTAGTGCTTCTTCTTGATTCGAAAGATGCGCTAAATATTCGGTATGACCAGGGAATTTAAAATCTGCTTTTGCAATTGCTTCTTTTGAAATTGGCGCAGTAACTAATACATCGATTTTACCAGATGCTAGATCTTGTGTTGCACGTTCCAAGGATGCAAAAGCGTATTTTCCACCAGTTTCATTCATTTCACCAATTTGAAAACGTACTTCATCATTCCATACGTTGATCACATTGATTTTATGTGCAATTGCATCATCTGCGGTTCTGCAAGATTGGTAAGCGAACTCTTCCTCTTTCACCATTTTTTTATGGTACGAAATAGTTTTTGTTGAACCGTATATAATTGGTGTAAATTCCGTCAAAATACGTGTGTCTCCAAGCGCTTTGATGATTACTTCCGGACCAATTCCATTGACATCTCCGATGGTGATACCTACGCGAATTACTGCTTGTTTATCCTTTTCCATGGTAGTTGTTCTCTAAGAAATGTGTTAACAAACGAATTCCAACACCAGTACCTCCAAGTCCTTTATAGTTTTCTTTTGCTTCTAAGAAAGAAGGACCAGCAATGTCTAAATGAACATAAGGTGCTTTTACGAAATGTTCTAGGAATTTACCTGCAGTTATCATTCCTGCATTTCTTCCCCCGATATTTTTCATGTCCGCAATCGAAGACTTTAATTGGTCTTTATATTCATCCCAGAATGGAAGTTGCACTACGCGCTCGTGTACTTCATTTCCAGACTCGGTTAGCTTATCTAATACTTTTTGTTTTGCGTTCCCCATCATACAGGAAGCTTTTGTCCCGATAGCTACCACTGCAGCCCCCGTTAATGTTGCAGCATCGATCACTAATTCCGGGTTGAATTTATTGGAATATGCTAAAGCATCAGCTAGTATCATTCGACCTTCTGCATCCGTGTTTAATACTTCAATCGTAGTTCCATCATACATATGAATCACATCACCAGGTGCATACGCGTTTAGTCCTGGTCGGTTGTCTGTCGCTGGAATTAATCCTATGATGTGTACCGGAAGATTGTTTAATGCAGCGGCATAAATTGTTCCAGCCATACAAGCAGCACCAGCCATGTCACTTTTCATTAAGTCCATGGAACTAGCAGTTGGCTTTAAACTTAAACCACCTGTATCGTACACAACCCCTTTACCTACTAACACAACTGGTTTTTTGTTTGTTGCATTTTTAGGTTTGTATTCGATTACTGTAAATGTTGGTGGGTCAATAGAACCCTTGTTTACAGCAAGTAAACCACCCATTTTAAGTGCCTCGATTTTATTTTTCTCAAAAATTTCTACAGAAAAGCCAGCGATTTCGCCAAGGGTAGCAATTTCATTTGCTAATTGTGTTGCCGTTAAAAAAGAAACTGGTTCATTCACCATGTCTCTTGCCCAAACAACAGATTTTAGTACGTTGTTTAGGTTTGTAATTTCTTCTTTGCCGAATTTTCCGATTACAAAAATATTCTCCAATGCATATTTTTTCTTGTCCGCATCTTTGAAATATTTTAAGAATTGGTAATTAGAAAGCGCGAAACCTTCAGCGACACATAATACCCCCTCTTTTTTACCAATGATGGTAATATTTTTTTCGGTTCGTGGAAGTTTTGCTCTTACATCATGCCCTGCAATGCGTAATTTTTCTTTGTTTTCATTCTCACGGATGAAGAAAATGTGTTGGTTCCCTAATTTAAGGAAGTCGAAATCTTCTTTGCCTTTAACAAATTCAGCAGCTTGTTGAAAAACAATTGGATTTTCAGATTCTGCAACCGTGTTTTTTTTGTCCAATAGAAAAACGAGGCTTTCCGTTGGCGCGTAATTTTTTATTTCTTTTATCATAGTAAATCTTTTTACGAAAGTAAAGATAATGATTCCTTGTTAGATTTGGGATACTAGATAAAAGTCCATCAATAATAGGTGCGAAATAATTATTTTTTTGTAAGTTGTTTTAATAATTTCTTTGGATCTTGTCTATTATCCCAAAACGCTACTATTATTATGTCCTGATTTATAATTGTATAGAAAATACTGAAATGACCCATTGCAGATTCGTATATATTTTGGATTTCAGTTTGTTTACATAACAAGGGATTTTTTTGAATTAAATTGACATGGGATGTTATAATGTCAATTAAATCTTCTACATACTTCGTATTTCCGTTTCGCTCTATCTAATAAGTAAAAATATTTCTTCGTTGTTTAAAAGCAGTTTTTGTCTAAATTATTTTCCTTTTAACCATTCTAAATCAGATTTTAAAACATCTTCATTAGAAATAATGTCTCCATTTTTGATATCGTTCAAACTAAATTGCAAAATTGTTTTTTGCTCTTTAGTTAATTTAATTTTTTCGGAATGTACATTACTATTATCTAATAAATTTAGAATTGAAGAAAGGTAATTTTTATCTGTAATGGTTAATAATTTGTCAATTATTCCATTTCTAATAATATCTATTTGAGTCATCTTTTCTTTTTTACTAAAATAAAAAAACGAATCTATTTTACAGTTTTTCCACATGTTTTTTGAAATTATTCAAGATCATTTGCCAGCCTTGTTGTTGTAGTTCGTGGGAATTTTGTGATTCAGGATCAAATGATTCAATAATATTTACGGAACCATCTTCGTTTGTGAAGGTAATTTCGACATTTCTTCCGTCTGTAAGGGTATAAGCAATGTATTTGTGTAGTTCTACTTTCGTATACACACCTTCTAAATCAAAACTAAAACTTCCGTCTTTAGCCGCCATGGTCGTTTTGAAAGTTCCATCCACCCGTACATCATTATCCGCATAAGGTGCATGCCAGTCGTCGGATGCCTGACACCATTGCGTAATGTGTGTTGGATTCGTCCAAGCATCCCATACTTTTTCGATGCTTGTTTCGATTGTTGTTGTTACTGTAATCATAAATTAGTTCGTTTTACCTTTAAATGCAGCGAAAATTGCCATAGCGTGTCCATGACCAAGTTCGAAATCTTCTTTTAACCAATTGACAATTTCTATGGCTTTAACGGTTAATTTTCCCTCCACAAGAAATCCTTTGTCAGTCGCTATTTTTTTAAATCGTCGAGGTTTTTACCTGTTTTTTCTCGATATTATACAAATATGCTTGAAAAGACATGTTAGTTGTTCGTGTTTAATTTGGTGTAGTTGTAGTAAGAAGTTGCTAAAATAGCCAGTATGATAAATGGAAAAAATGTTTGAAAGTTCACGCCATCCACTGCTCCATGACTGATACTTGCGAATAGGAAATTAAATGTAAATCCTGCATAAGCAAGTTCTTTTAATTTGCGTGGTAATTTAGGAATGATTAAAATCAATGCGCCTAATATTTTGAAAACCACCAATGCATTCCCAAAGTATTCAGGGTAACCTAAGTGGCTAATTCCTTCCTTTGCTAGTTTTGTTTGTGAAGTTAATGCAGGCATTACACCTTCCATTAAAATAATTAAACTGGTTGTAATCCAGTAAGCAATTTTGTTCTTTTTCATAGTTAGTTAGTTTTTAAGACAATAAATATATTTAAATATTTTCTTTTTCTAACAAAGTCGCCAATTCCTCGAAGGTCATTGTAATTCCTTGTTCGAAACCCATTTCAATTAATTTATGTACTTCTTCTTCGGAATTAAATACTGTTTTGAATGTAACTAAGTTACCAGTTTCCGTTTTTGTAAACGTGTTTTTTCCGCATGATGTTGGTAATTCCATATTGGTATTTCCGTCCTCATCGCAAAATTCATCTTAAATCGAATAGCTTACCAATTCATCGATTGCTAAGAAATTCATTCTTCCCCAATGTTTCTGATTTTCAGGACTCACCATAGCATATAACCAGTGACCACCAACGTCAAAATTCATCGTTTTTGTTTCAGTTCTCCAAGGTTTTGGAGCCCACCATTTTTCTAATAATTCGCTTTCCGTGAATGCTCTTCATACAGTTTGCAATGGAGCTTTGAATTCTCGAGATACTAAAATGGATTTTTCTTTAAAATCTTTTTTGACTGTTGTTTTATGCATGAAATTGGATTTAGCAGGTTGAAATTATTTATTATTTTAAAAATCACTCCTTTTTAGTTAACATAGAAACGAATGAGCGGTAGGAGTGATTCAGTTTAAAGATCGCTTTAATCCGACGAAAACATCTTGATTCCATTCTTTGGATACATTTTTTGAAATGCGTAAAAAGTTCATTTCGTAACGGATAAAAAGTTCATTTTTTTCGTTCAACTCCCAATTGATTTGAGGAAGAATAGTATAAGATATTCCGTTGGTATACCAACGTGTCCAAAGTGGGACGGAGTATGAAACTTTTTTATAATTCCCATGTATTGCTATACTCACTAGTGGTTCTGCCGATGAGGTGGCAGTACTTCGACTGTCATTAACTAGACGTATACGTGCATCCAATCCAATTCCAGTTGAAAAATAGATCGGTTTTTCGGTTTTTGAGAAGTAATATTCTACTAACGGTGTAACATCATACGCTGACTTTGAGAAAAAATACAAGGTACCATAGGAACGAAGTCTTACGGAGAGACGAAATGCACTCGATTTAATCAAAGAGTAAGTAAAGCTGATGTCCGTTTTGGGATAAATGTATCGGTTGCGTAAACTTCCAAAGTCAACCGAAATAGTATTTTTCTTTAGTGAATTTTGTTCTTGCGCATGTATGAAATTGCCAACTAAAAGGCAAAGGAAGAGTACTTTTCTCATGGCGCTACTTCATTATATGTTGAACCAATCTTTACTTCATCAAAGTAGATGCTGTTGGTGTGTTCGGATTTTTCTTTTCCACGGTATTGACCGAATTTGAAATAATTTCCTGCGCGATTGAACAAGTTTCGATGGTAATATTTATGATCTACCCCGTTAAATGGCGTAATTGGCTTGCCATTAATCCAAACCTCTTGATACGCGGTATTGTCTTCGTTCCAATAGATGTGAGCTACTAGATCGTACCATTTTCCTTTTTCAGTTGTTAACGGCTTTCCTACTAAAAATGTTTTTGTATTCGTTGAAGGACTATCATTCATTTTTAATTCTAATGTCTCATTTACGTAAATCAATGCGATAGGAGGAGGAGATCCCTGTAATTTTGGAGAAGGTTCCCACACCTCACCTTGAATATAATAAGGTAAATCTTGCCACTGACAGATTAAATTGTAGGATGTATCTTGGTAGTTAGTATCTACCCAAAAACTAAATCCATAAAACACGTCTGATTTATACTTTGCACAATTGTAAATTACTAATTCTGTGCGATAACCATTATAGATATAATCCTCTGGCTTTAATGTGTTTTTGAGTGCATATTTTCCTTTGCGAGCTGGGTAGGTAACGATTTGTGTGTTTTTTGTAGTGTCTACAACAAGGTAATGAAAACCGGAGATTGTACCATTTTCAAAATCGCCTATAAATGGAATGAAAGGTTGATTTGGTTCGGTGGTAGGAACTTTGCCACACGCAAAGAAAAATAAGGTAGAAATAGTATAAAGTACACGAAGAAAGGTGTTCATCTATTTGTAATTTGCATTTACGCGTTTCATCGGGGAGGTCTGACAAATTTCGTATAAAACATCCAACAAAGCATCCGCTTGTTTTGGTGGAAACATGGAAACCAATTCTTTCTGTATTCCATCGTAGTTTACGGTTAATGAAATTAAAGAACCATCGCAACATTTTGCGCCATCAAAGGTTAGATTACATATGTCGCTTTGTTGAAATGCTGCGATAAATTTTTCGTACATTTTTTTATCTAATTTTCCAATGAAGTAACCCATTTTAGCAGAGTCTAATTCACGGGTTTGATTATTCTCTAAAAACACTATTTCTGTATGCAATTTGAATGACTTGTCTGCTTTTAATTCAAGGTGATATACTGGACATGTTCCGAAACAATACGAAGTTTGGAAGATGATTTTTTCAAAGATTTGAGTTTTACCTAGTTGTGCAAGAAAGCATAACAAACTAATTAAAAGGTACTTTTTCATAAAGAGCTAACGAATTTTTTCATGGATTCGTATTTCAAATGTAGAAATTTATCCAACTAGTTTCACGTATCCATAGTTGATAATCCATAAAAACATAGTAACTTAACGTCAATTATGAAATTTACAGAATTACAATTACACGAGAGTATCCTTGAAGCGATCTCTCACATGGGGTTTGAAAATGCGACTCCAATCCAAGAAAAGGCTATACCTAGCATCCTTGCAAATAAAGACTTGATAGCTTGTGCTCAGACAGGTACAGGAAAAACAGCAGCGTTTATTTTGCCGATTTTAAATAAATTAGTTGGAAAAGAAGATACTACAATCGATACATTAATCATTGTTCCAACGCGTGAATTAGCCATCCAAATTGAGCAAGAAATACAAGGGTTATCCTATTTTGTTTCGGTAGGTTCGCAAGCAGTTTATGGAGGAACAGATGGTAAAGATTGGGATATTCAAAAAGATGCACTCAAAAACGGAACAGATATTATTGTTGCTACCCCTGGTAAATTGCTTTCCCACTTAAAAATGGGATATGTGAATTTTAAACATGTAAAACACTTAGTGTTAGACGAGGCCGATAAAATGTTAGATATGGGATTCACGGAGGATTTAGAGCAAATTTTCTCTTATTTACCGAAGCAAAAACAGACATTATTGTTTAGTGCTACGATGGCTCCAAAAATTCGAACTTTAGCAACAAAAATACTTACTTCCCCAGAAGAAATTACTTTATCTATATCTAAGCCAGCAACTGGTGTTTCTCAAAATTTGTATTTGACATTTGATAATCAGAAGATTCCGGTAATTAAACATATTTTGGAATCACGACCTGAATACACAAGCATCATTATTTTTACTTCTTCGAAAAGCAAAGTTTCGGAAATTGTGCATGGCTTGCGCAAAGCTGGGTTTAAATCACAAGGGATTTCTTCCAATTTAACGCAGACAGAACGTGAAGAAGTGTTGATTGGTTTTCGTTCTAAACGTATTCGCATTTTGGTTGCAACCGATGTGATGAGTCGTGGGATTGATATTAAGGAAATTAACATGGTCATAAATTACGATGCTCCACATGACGCGGAAGATTATGTGCATCGAATAGGTAGAACTGCACGTGCAAATACCAGAGGAGAGGCATATACCTTAATCAATGAGAAAGACATGTTGCGTATGCAAAACATCGAGAAATTGATTGAAGCAGAAATCCCACGTTGTGTATTACCTGAAGCGTTAGGAGCAGGACCGGAATGGAAAGTGTCCGCTGGAGGATTTAAGCGAAAAAAGAAGAGTGGTTCTTGGAAGAAGAAAAAGAAACCTGAAGTTGCTGTTGGTTCAGAATTAAAATAATGGATTAGATAGGTGAATTATCTAAACATCGAACCCAAGAATAAATTTGGAACTGTATAACTCTTTTACTAGATTTTCATGATTTTGTGCGCTTCCTTGTATGGAAAAAACACAGGAATGCATGTTTTGGTTTTTAATTTTTTTGGTAATTGAAACACTTAAATCGTTGTTTTTAATAAGGATTATTAATTCTGCAAGGTCAAATTCATTGGAATGGACAAAGGTGATGTTATAAATTTCAATTTTATTGGAGCGTTCAATTAAGCGTTGTATCCAGGTAAAACTGAGTAAAACTATCATTACAATAATTAAAGCAGCAAATGCGAATTCATACCTTCCTATTCCGATTGCCATTCCGATTGCTGCAGAAATCCAGATAGTTGTTGCGGTAGTTAACCCTTTGACGTTCATTCCTTCCCGGAAAATTGCCCCTGCGCCTAAAAAACCGATACCAGTAACGATGTTGGAAGCAACCCTGCCATCGTTACTGATATAGTTGGATATTAGTGTGAATAGGGTAGAACCTACGGTGATTAAAATGACTGTTCGGAAACCTGCAGCCTTACTTTTATATTCTCTTTCCGCGCCGATAATTGCACCAGCAAATAATGCAACTAAAAGTTTTGTTATTTCTTCGACGTATAGGTAGTTGATGTACATACTTTTTTATCAAGATACAAATATTTGTTTTATTTCCGCATATACTGATTTAAACTCATATTACCTTATCGCATTAAATTATCCCTAGCTGCTTTGTTATAAGCGTGTTTAATTTTGTTATTACCGAAAAAAGAGTTGTATTATTTGTAATAGTCGGAACATTTATTGTATCTTTAAATTACAAAAACTATAACCTATGAACAAACAAGAATTAATTGATGCAATCTCAGCTGAGTCTGGATTGACTAAAACAGATGCTACAAAAGCATTAAACGCACTTGTAAACGCAACTTCTACTGCATTGAAAAGTGGAGATAAATTATCTTTAGTTGGATTTGGATCTTTCTCTGTTTCTAAAAGAGAAGCAAGAACAGGACGTAACCCACAAACAGGTAAAGAAATTCAAATTGCTGCTAAGAATGTTGTTAAGTTCAAAGCTGGTTCTGAATTAGAAGCAAACGTGAACTAATTATAGGTTTTCTTTTGAAAGAAGAAAGGTTGATTCAGAGATGAATCAACCTTTTTTTGTTGGTTGGGTTTTGGGTCTTAACTTATTTTTTATTACATCCCGTCATTTGGTCAGTTATTATTTATACACAACTAAATAGTTTCGTAATAAATTTATTTTTTCATTAATTCATTTATTAAAACTGAATCTTTTGAATTGTTAGCAAAATCCCAAACTGTGCTTTTTAGATAAGTTTTGAAAATTGAATCTTTATAAATAGGTTTATCGTAAGTTCCAATATTCATTATTTGTTTTCTTTTTAGTTTAATTAAGTCATTATTAAACTCAATAATTTTAAAATGATATAAAGGAATTTTATATCCACTAATTGGTGCTTCATTATCTATAAATAAACTGTCAGCTTGAATTGACCAACAAACCGAATACTGTAAACTAGCACAATAATTATTATCTCCGTAATACAAACTGAATTTAAAGTATCTAGATTTGTTAAATGTCCATGTAGAGTTTGGAATATCGATACAATCGTCTTTTCCAGAGACAATAGCATTACTTAAACTATAGTACAAATTATCCACTATTTTACTTTCAAGTACATGATTTATTATATCTGGTTTATCTTTCTCTTTGACACAACTTGCTAAAATTATCAATAGCAATAAAAATAAATAATTTCTCATATTTAAGTTTTTGTATAATGAGACTGTTCAGATTGAATTAAACAGTCTCATTAAATATTATTTTAAAATTGATAACCAACTTTCCAATTAAATTCTATTGGTAATCCAGTGGTTAAAAACCAACCAACTCCACCAGCAACTTCATTGACTGAGGAAGACAAAGCGTCTGTAGTTGTTTTGTAATCATAAGTTGGTGTTGTATAAAATCTTACTCCAAAATATGGTTCAATCGTAAAATGATTAGCAACTAAAAATTTATACCCACAACCTAAACCACCACCAAACACAGAGGAACGTGTATTAGAATAAAAATCTGGATTAATGTCAGCAGTTGTTAAATTTCCGTAGCCTAATTTAAACTGACCGAAAAAACCATCATCATTTCCATTTTTGCCATAAACTCTAACAAAAGGTTCAATTATAGGACCTTGCCAATTTGCAAAATACCAATTCATATTTGCCCCTAAAGTAAACTGTTTATTCAATGGCATTTCATACTGAATTCTAGCTTTAGGATTAAGTAATCCAAATCCAGCAGAACCGTTTCCTTTCCAACTTTGCGCTTTAGCGGATGACAAAGCCAACAAAATTGTTGAAACTGTAAAAATTAACTTTTTCATTTTATTTTCGATTTTAAGTTTACTTATTGAAGGACAATTTTTCTTGTGTCTTTTACAATTTGTTTTCCATCAATTATTTGAACAGTATAAACTCCTCTTGCTCCAAATTGTGAAGTATTGATAGTAAACAATTGTTGATTTATTAAAGAAGAGAAAACAGATTTTCCTAATGCATCAGTTATCTTGATGGTGCTTCCAGATAATTGAGTAAAGTCTCCAGTATTGATATAGATAATATCACTTGTTGGATTTGGATAAATTTTAATCTCTGTTGTACCAATTATATTATTTAACCCAGCAAAATGTGCTTTGATAATAAGAGTATCCGTTACACTTATATGAGTTGTTACTGTATCATTTTTTGTAGAGGTGCAAACGATTCCAGTTGTATCAAAGACAATCGTAGAACGAGTTGCTGAACCACTACAATTATTTGAATTCGTATAGTTATAAGTTATGGTTTTATTACCTAACCCAGCTAACTTAGGATTAAAACTTGAACCACTAATTCCAGAACCTATATATGTTCCACCACTTGGGTTTCCAACTAATGTAATTTCATTTGAATTATTATTAATAAATGCATTTAATGAAGCTAAACTTACAATAGGATTTGGATTAACAATAATACTTGTAATTGTACTTGTTGTACTACAAGTACCATCAATTACTTTTACGGTGTAATTTCCGGAAATATTTGAAGTATAAGAGCTTGAATATGCATTATTTATTAGACTATTATTACTGAACCATTCATAACTATATCCGACTCCTGTTGAAGCATTTAGAGTAACTGAATTACCTTCACAAAAAGTTGTTGAACTTTGGGGATCGATAGTAGCAATTGGATTAGTACAACTTTTAAAAAGTGCGGTTATTTCTTCTTGGACTAAAGCTCTATTCCAAATACCGATTTCATCAATATTTCCTTTATAAAATTGAGCCAAATTTGCCCCACAACCAAAATAAAAATCTAAATCATTAATGATTGAACCAGATAATACCCAAGTTTGTGTTATGTCTTTAATATTATCTATATAAATAGTTGTTTGTACTCCATTTTCCCAAATCGAAACAAAGTGATGCCAATTTCCATCATTTATAGTTTTACTACCTCTTAATTCTTTATGATTACTTAACCCTGCATTTACTTGTTGCATATTATATGCATTACCTTGCCAACCAGTACCACACGCAAAAGCAGAACTTGTATTAATATTTCCACTATATTTTGAAATTATATATTTGTCAATGTTAGTAGAGCTAATATCATGTTTTACCCAAAATGAAAGACTCAATGATTGACCAGTTTGGATATTTAAACTACTGTTATTTGTAACTTTTACATAATTAGTCATGCCATTAAATTTATAAGCACTATTGCTTGTTCCATCATGTCCAGTTGTTAGTGTTGCTCCATTCACTTTGCCATTATTTCCATTTCCAGATTCATCATAAGCATTACCATTGAAAGGCCACCAACCAATTAATCCATTCTTGGGAATATAAGAAGGAGTTTGTGCTATTATACTACTACCAAGTAATAGTGATAATATTAAGCTTTTTATTTTCATAACAATTTGATTTTTAGTTTAAAAATTCAAATCTACCTTATCCATTACTACTATTTTTTATCATTTATTATACGTAGATATTTCACTCCTAAACGTATCGTTATAGAAAGTTTTCGTATCAAGTCAAAAAAATAGAAATTCAATTTTATTTGTAAAAAAAGAGATTACGGAAATCAAAAAAGTGAATCTTCGATGAAATAGGATTGAAGCTGTTAGCTCAAGACTTTAAACAGATACGCTCAATGAAGCAAATCACGCAATAAGAATTGGCGTATCGTTCAGAATTAACACTTTCTCAAATTGCACGGATTGAAACTGTAAGGATTAATCCAACAGTATCCTCCATGTTTCGGATTGCGAAAGCTTTGGATGTAAATATTATTGAATTGTTCGATTTTGAATCATTAGAAATCACTCCATTAGCAAAAGAAAAGTAATCCTTACTTGTGTTCCAGATAAACTAGAATCAAATATATTTAAGTTTGTTGTTTCGTAATTGAAGACGGTTGTTTCAAACTCTCGATTTAGTAAATCCAATCTATCTTTCGTTAATTTTTGACCAAATGATTTATGAAAAGAATTTGAAGCTCCTTCATCAAATCCAGTGCCATTATCTCGGATTGTACAAATTAGTTTTCCTGCATCGATGAAGAAATATATATCAATCGTTTGTTGTTTATCAGAATCATGTTCAAAGGCATGTTCAAAGGCATTTTCTATGAATGGTTGCAAAATCAAAGGCGGTATGAGTGTTCTATATTTATCAATTGAATTATCCATTTTAATTGAAGTTGTAACCTTATCAAATCGCATTTTCTGCACATTCATATAACTTTCAAGAAAACGAATTTCTGTTTCTAATGGCATTAATTTTTCCGATGCATTTTCAAGAGTTTGACGAATCAGTTTCGAAAACTCTCCAAGGTAATGCAAAGCATTGGTTGTGTCATTATCTATTATGTAATTCTGAATGGAATTTATTGCATTGAAAGTGAAATGCGGATTCATTTGAGCTCTTAGAGCCTCTAATTTGGTTTCTGTCAGCTTATTTGTTACTTCCGCTTTTTCTCGTTCTCTGTGGTTAATAACTCGAATTCGATATCGAATGATTAGAAAAGTTAACGTTATAAAGATTAGCAATACCAAAGTAATAAACCAAGTTGTTTTCCAGAATGGTGGAGTGATGATTAAAGTGATTACTTTGGTTTGAAACCTACTTCCAGTTCCAGTATTTTTACCTTCCATATGAATTAAATATTTTCCAATCGGAAGACCTAATAATTGTAGATTTCCATTTGGTTGGAATTTACTCCATGCATTAGAAAGACCATCAATTTTGTAACGATACTCATTTTTGTTAGCATTGAAAGAATTAATGGATGAAAATAATATTTGTAAATCATTTTGTTTGTATGTTAATTCTATCTTTTCATTTGAAATAGTCCCCCAAGTATAGTCTAGTTTTTTAGTGTAACGATTTCCATTTACATAAAGTTCGTTAATTCTAATTGGTGCTTTCCTTTGGTTAATTTCATTTAGAATCGATTTAGTGTTTAACTTAATAAGACCATTATTGCTTCCAATCCAAAGATTTGCATTTTTGTCTTTAACACAATCATTAAACTGTATATCTTCTATCCCTTCAGATTTGTCTAGCAATTTAAAAAAACGATTGTTTTTCAGGATGTTAATTCCTTTGTTAGTTCCTATGAAATAAGTCCCGTCATCATATTCAATAAAAGAAATCGAAGTACCAACAATGTCTTTGTATGGTTTAAATTCTTTAATTATAAGCAATTTCTGACCATCCCATTTTGTAACGAATACACTTCCATTATTTGCACCAATAATTAATTCATTTTTGTTATTTAAAATTAGCTCTTTAATGTTATTCTCTTTAAATTTTTGTTGTTGAATTAATGATGTAAATTTGCCATTCTCCAATAAGAATAAACCTTTAGAACTTGAACCAAACCAAATTAACTTTCCTTGTTTAACAATCTTATTTATATCACTAGGAATACTTTGACCACTTTTGAAATAAGTAGCATTATTGATTCTGTCGAATTTATTTTGAAGTAAATTTACTCTACCATACATGTGAGAATAATATAATCTGTCCTTATCATCAAAAACAGAATGACCACCATCAGAACCATAAATATGTTTAATTTCTAATTTTGAATCAAAACAGAAAAGACCCCAAGTAGTATTTACCCATACATTACTCTCATTATCCATAACAATATTAAATGAAGTAAAACCCTCAGGTTTGTTTAGTCGGATATAATCTAAATCTACTTGGAGTAATTTTGGATGAGTTTTGATATATCTTTTCACCTTTTGTTGAAGTGAATTTTTTGAAATAACAATTGGCTTTTTCGCTTTTTTCAGTATTATTATATTGTCTTTACCTCCAATCCACATTGTACCTTCTTTTTCTAAAAACAGCTCATGTATTTGAAGTTCTTTTAATCCAAAGAAAGACGAATTGAATAGTTCTATTTGTTTACTTAAATCAACTATAAAGATTCCCTTATCAATAGAGCCAACCCAAATTTGTTTTGATTCTTGGTCATAATAATTGCACCACAATCCATTGGAAGTAATATTGGCTTTTTCGGTAACATTTGTAATTGAATTATTTTTAAACTCAAACAACCCCCCATTTGGGTCAGTAACATTCCATGCAGAACAATAGATTGAATTTATAGATTTTGAATAATTCCAAATAATTGGATTTGTAGTTGAGTGTATTTTTCCACTTTCAATATTTTTAGTGTAAAGAATTTTGTCGTAACTAGAACAATAATAAATGTTTGAATTATGAAAGCTTGAGTATACAATATTTAGATAAAATATGCTATCTAATTTGCTTTCTTTCAGTTGCTTGTTTATGGATAATTTATATACCCCATTATAACTCGAAGTAATCCATATTTTGTCTTTGAATTCATCGATTCCAACTATTTGAAACCCTAGAATTCCATTTTTCTTTTGAAATGATTTAAACTTTTTCCCATTAAAAATACTCAACCCATTTTCGGTTGCTAGTATTAAACAATTATGGGTTTTTGAATAATGAATTTTACGAATATTATTATTTATTAATCCGTTCTTTTCATTGAAATAAGTAAACTTTTCACCATCAAATTTTGCTAATCCATTGCCATAAATAGAAAACCACAAATTGTGTTCTTTATCTTCTACGATTGACCAAACTTGGGTATATTTTAACCCATTTGATTCATTATAAACTTTATAGTTTTTGCCATCGTACCTACAAAGTCCAGCATCTGTTCCAATCCACATATAATCTCTAGAATCTTTGAAGAAACATTTGATGTTATTACTTGGTAAACCTTCATTTAAAGTAATATTTTTGCTAGGGATTGATTGAGCAATGGTAATTCCAATACAAATAAAACTTAAAATAAAACAAAGTATAAGCCTCATCTATACAGTTCTATTTTTATAAATAAAACTTACCAATTGTTCACTTTTACGCACAGAAACGTCAAGTTTTACACCAGTAGTCATGGTTACAGAATATCCTTCCACTCGGCTATAACTTGATATGTAATTCAAATTAACTAATGTAGATTTATGTATTCGAAAGAAAACGTTGTTGGGTAAGGTTTCTTCCAAATACTTCAACGTTTTAGTTACCGTAATTTCACGACCTTGAAGTGTAATAATCTTAGAATAGTTGTCCATACCTTCACAGTAGACAATGTTGGATATCTTTTCTAATTCGTATCCAGTTGAAGTAGGTAAGGCTATTTTATTAAATTGAGTAGAGTCTGTATTTAAGTTTTCTAGCAAAGCATTAATTCGTTGTTGATTAGTGGTAGCTGTTTGTTTACGTTCAAGACGTTTAATAGCATCATTTAAGTCAACAAAATTAATTGGCTTCAATAGGTAATCAATCGCAGAATGTTTGATAGCATCGATTGCGTAGTTTTTATGAGCAGTAGTGAAAATGATGTCAAAAAACACATTATCAAAGTACTTGAATAACTGAAATCCATCTTCGCCTTTCATTTCAATATCTAAAAAGATAAGTTCTGGATGAAGTTTGTTAATCAATTCCACGCCTTGACTTACAGATTCCACAGCACCTAAAACAATTAGTTTCGTTCCGAAGTATTGACTAATTAGCTTTTCAAGAAATTCTCTTGCTGGTTTTTCATCATCGATAATAATGCATGTAATCATGTGTGATAATGTAATGAGTAAATTCTTATATACTTACGACAAAACTAAAGTAATTAATCAGAATTATATTCTTCATTTATTTTTCGTTGGGATATTTTGGTGAACGATATATTTCGACGTAGGAGTGTTAAAATTTCCAGATAGTACAGTCGTTTTAGTTTTAAAAAGAAAATAAACTAAAATATTCTGCAAGTATTTCATATACCGGAGTGCTAAAATTGCTGTTTTTGACACTATAAAGTAATGATTCAATAAATAAGTTTGTTTATAAAAGGAAGAATATAGAAGCAAAAAACCCAATAAACACTGGGTGTTCACTGGGTTTTTCTAGCGCTCTCTCCTGGGCTCGAACCAGGGACCCTCTGATTAACAGTCAGATGCTCTAACCAACTGAGCTAAGAAAGCAATTCACAACTCCGACTGAATTGTGAGTGCAAATATATATAAAAAATTTAATTCCAATATATTTTTGCAATTTTTTTTACTTAAAAATCATCTTCGTCAATAGAGAAATCTTCTAGAGCTGAGTCAACATATTCATTATCATCATTTTCAACTTCGTCGATAATATCTTCCGTCATGGTTCCATCGAATTTTGCAGGACGTAAAATGTTTGTTTGGGCAACATTTAGGCGAATTTCTGTACGTACAAATCCGTCTTCCATCGTATACGCTTTTGCAAAAGGGGAACCAATTAGTTCCACCAATGCACCTTTTTTAAGGAAGTCAAGTATGCGTAAGTTTGCTCCTTCTTTTTTCCAAATCGTACAATTTACCCACGTTGTTTTTGTTTTTGATTCACCAGAGCGTTTGTCTCTCCAGTTTTTGTTGTGTGCAACAGGAAAGTTAATCGCAATCACACCTCTGTCCATCGTTTTAAGTGTAGCGTCTTTTCCAATGTTTCCGATAAGTCTGGTTTCAAATACTGTAGCCATATTGTTATTTATTAATCGTTTAAGGTTGAAAATTAAAAAAAGAATTTTGAATATGCAAATTCAGAAGTCTGAAATTTTAATGTTACTTTTTGTACACATATACTTTATGACCATTCATGTTTTGTGTGATGGTTAAGTTGTTATCTGTAATGCTTGTGAAATCATACCCTTGATCGTCATATCCTCCTTCTGGTTTTGTGCGAGAAATTGAAATTGAACCGGATTTCAATAAAGCATATGTTCCATAGGTTACTTTTGGAATACCTTTGGTTGTTTTTGTTTCTGTGATTGTGCCACCACGACCATCCGGCGCAAAATGAAGTTGTTCTTTATAGTCCGTGTCTAGGGATTGGTCATCAATCGAAACTAAATACCACATACCTGCTATTTTTTTATTGGTCGTAGCTTCCGGTGAGCAAGAAAATAACGCAAGTAATAAAGTACTAAATACAACGATTTGTTTCATGGTTTTATTTTTTTTAAGTAAAAATAGAAATCTTTTTATAGCAAACGTTTGTGGTAACGTTGAATATCTATTTCGCGGTCTAGGTTTTTGTCATTTAATATAAAGTCTGTCATTTCTTTGGCGAGTAGGGGAGCCATTAGATACCCTTTTGTTCCTAATCCGTTAAAGATACTTAGTGCGGGGAAGTGTATGTGTTTTCCTAGAAGCGGTCTTCGGTCTAGTACTGTTGGTCTTATTCCTGCTTCCTGATCTAGTACTTCGAAATTACACGAGCTTAGGTTTTGGAGATGACCAATGAGTTCTGAACGCGCTGCTTCCGTTGTGTGTAGTGTAGGGTCGTCCCAGGCGTAGGTTGCTCCAACGCGGTAAATAGTATCTTTTACAGGTAGTGTAAAACATTTTCGGTTTAGTGATTCTGAGTTTGATATATCTTCGGAAGTGATTGTAATTGTTTCTCCCTTGGTTGCTTGTAATGGTAAATAGTTAAACCATGGGTTTTCTAGTCCATGGTACCCTTCGCAAAAAATGATTTTTGCAAATTGTTCGCCTTTATAGGTTGCGTTTTGAGGATCGATATCCTTGTATTGGATTTTTTCTATGCGCAATCGCTTTGTTTGTTGTAACCACTTAAAAGCATCGTCTAACAATTGTTTGGTAGAAATATACGCTGCATTTAATACTTCTCCGGTTCCGTAGGTGTTAATTACCGAAGTGTTCTTGTGGTCCGAATCATCTAGCGGCTTGAGGTATGCTTGGTATTCTTCTAAATTTTGTTTTTTTACCCAGAAATCATATTCTTGTTGGTGTGCAAACGCACGTCTAATTGGAATTGGGTGGAAATAGGTTTGACCCCATTCAGTCGTTGCCTCTGCATAAAATTGTTTTGCATAGGGTAAAAATTCATCTACACGCCAACTTTTTGCCATGCGACGGAATACCATCGGATTGATAAGTCCTGCAGCGATACGGGAACTGTGATTTTTCCCTGCATCAATCACTTCAAATGGGATGTTTCGTTTGTCTAGGTGTCTTGCAAGTGCTACGCCAGCGATTCCTGCGCCTACGAGTAATATTTTTTGTTGTTCCATTATTTGGCAATTGCTAAAGTAATTATACTAATTTTTAGTTGTGGATGGTGGTTTTGTATTTCTTTCACACATACTTCTAAAGTAGATCCAGTGGTTACAACATCGTCAACCAATGCGATGTTTTGGTAGTTGTTTAATTCGTTTATATCCAACTTAAATGTGTTTTGTACATTTTCCCACCGCTTAAATCTTCCTTTTTTTGTTTGACTATCACCATGTTTGATTCTTTTTAATAGTTTCTCATTACATGGGATATTACTTGTTTGTCTTATTCCTTCTGCTAATAATTGGCTTTGGTTGTAGCCGCGTTGGTACGCCTTTTTTATATGTAATGGAATTGGAATTAAACAGTCAACCTCTTTAAATTTAGCTATTTTTAAAAGGTTAACACCTATTCTCCTTCCCATTTCTAGGGCTAAGTTTTTTTTGTTTTGGTATTTAATACCATGTAATATTTGTTGGGTGCTTATTTCTTTTTCAAAATGTAGAAGACTATAGGTTGCTTCTAGCTTAATTCTGCCCCAAAAAAGTTTATCTAGTTTACTTGCTTCTTGGAACTTTTCGAATTGTGTATAATGTAGCTCGGTTTCGCAGAGGTGACAAATTTGAATTTTTTTATTGTTTGTTTCTGCGTTACAAATTAAACAGGTATTGGGATAAATTAAATGACTTAAATCTGCTTTCCATTCAACTAATTTTTTTTGCCAATTTCGGTATACGGATAGTGTTTTAGTGTGTTGCGACATATGTAAACAATTGGATGTTAAAAAGGGTCATTTTTTTTTCTTGACAGGTGTTTGTATATGGTGTAAATTTATACAAAACTCTTGTAATATAAGTGAGTAAAAAACTTGAATTATTTTCAAAATATTTATCGACAAAATGATTTTATTCGTTGTGAATATCTTTTAAGTCGTCGATAAAAAGTTGATTTTCTTCGGTACTACAAGGAGTTCAGAAACGGGTTGTTGAAAACGTTTGTCTTTTGTGAATTTCTTTAATTGCAAGAACTGATTAAAATGACAATTTTTGTAACCCCGTTAATAATTCCTCTCCAAGAAAGAGATGCATTTTTAAAGACTTAATATATACCAATTTAATTAAATAGTATGAATCACGTAGAACCAATTTTAGTGCCTAATGAAGGAAGGTTTGTATTGTTTCCAATACAGCATGATGATATTTGGGCTTTTTATAAAAAGGCGGAAGCAAGTTTTTGGACTGCAGAGGAAATTGATATGTCTGCGGATATTATCGATTGGGAAAACAAATTGAATGAGAATGAAAAACATTTCATCAAACATATTCTTGCGTTTTTCGCGGCGTCTGATGGTATTGTAAACGAAAATTTAGCTGAAAACTTTTTGTCGGAAGTACAATATACGGAGGCTAAATTCTTTTATGGTTTCCAAATCACGATTGAAAATATCCATTCAGAGACCTATTCTTTGTTGATTGATACCTTAATTAAAGATTCAGCGGATAAATCACATTTGTTCAATGCGATTGATACATTAACATGTGTTCGTAAGAAAGCAGATTGGGCTTTACGTTGGATTGAGCAAGGAACATTTGCGCAACGTTTGGTAGCTTTTGCAGCGGTTGAAGGAATTTTCTTTTCTGGATCTTTCTGTTCTATTTTCTGGTTGAAAAAACGTGGTTTAATGCCAGGATTAGGATTCTCTAACGAGTTGATTTCTAGAGATGAAGGTTTGCACTGTGATTTCGCTTGTTTGTTATACAATAATCACGTTGTAAATAAGTTAGATAAGAAAGAAGTAGAACAAATTATCTTGGATGCAGTAGCGATTGAAAAAGAATTTATTTTGGATGCGCTTCCTGTAAAATTAATTGGAATGAATAGTGACTTAATGTCGCAATACATTGAATTCGTAGCAGATAGATTGTTAGTGGAGTTGGGGAATGAAAAAGTATTTAACGCTACAAACCCATTCGATTTCATGGATATGTTGTCGATTCAAGGTAAATCGAATTTCTTTGAAAAGCGTGTGGCAGAATACCAAAAAGCAGGTGTGATGAACAGTGGGAATGACAACCACGGTTTTAGCATGGACGAAGATTTTTAATTGAAAAACAAATTACCCTTAAATATAGAATAAAGATATGTACGTAGTAAAAAGAGATGGACGAAAGGAGGCGGTGAAATTCGACAAAATCACTGCTCGAATTATTAAGATGTGTTACGGTTTGGATCCGTTAGTGAGTCCAGAAGCAGTTGCAATGAAAGTGATTGAAGGTATTTATGATGGTGTTACTACTTCTGAGTTAGACAACTTAGCAGCAGAAACAGCAGCAGCAAAAACAATCGATCACCCAGATTATGCATTGTTAGCTTCTAGAATTGCAGTTTCTAACCTACACAAAGAAACAAAGAAATCATTTTCTGAAGTGATGGAGGATTTATATACGTATGTAGATCCAAAAACAAATCAACCAGCATCTTTGTTGGCGGAGGATGTGTATAATGTAATCATGGAAAACCGTGAAGTACTAGATTCTAGTATCATTTACGACCGTGATTTCAAATATGACTACTTCGGATTTAAAACATTGTCGAGATCCTATTTATTACGTTTGAACGGAGAAATTGCTGAACGTCCACAGCAAATGTTGATGCGTGTTTCTGTTGGTATCCATAAGGGGGATATTAACGAAGCAATCAAAACGTACAATTTAATGTCAGAAGGTTGGTTTACACATGCTACACCAACATTATTTAACGCTGGTACACCAAAACCACAAATGTCTTCTTGTTTTTTATTAACTGTAAAAGAAGATAGTATTGATGGTATTTACGATACATTAAAATCATGTGCTAAGATTTCACAATCAGCAGGTGGTATCGGATTAGCAATTCACGATATTCGTGCTACTGGTTCATATATTAAAGGAACAAATGGCGCTTCGAATGGTATCGTACCTATGTTACGTGTATTTAATGACACTGCAAGATATGTAGATCAAGGTGGAGGAAAACGTAAAGGTTCTTTCGCAGTATATATCGAGCCTTGGCATGCGGATATCTTCGACTTCTTAGATTTGAAGAAAAACCATGGTAAAGAGGAGCAACGTGCACGTGATTTATTTTATGCATTGTGGATTCCAGATTTATTCATGAAACGTGTGGAAAGTAATGGCGATTGGACGTTGATGTGTCCAAACGAATGCCCAGGTCTTTCGGATACGCATAGTGCTGAATTTGAAGCATTATACATGAAATATGAAGCGGAAGGAAAAGGAAGAAAAACAATCAAAGCACAAGATTTATGGTTCAAAATTTTAGAATCACAAATTGAAACTGGTACACCTTACATGTTGTACAAAGATGCTGCGAATGCAAAATCTAACCAACAAAATTTAGGTACAATCAAGTCTTCGAACTTATGTACAGAAATTATTGAGTATACTGCTCCAGATGAGGTTGCTGTTTGTAACTTAGCTTCTTTAGCATTGCCTAAGTTCGTGACGGAAGATGGTCAATTTGATCACAATAAATTATTCGAAGTTACGTACCAAGCTACAGTGAACTTAAATAGAATTATTGATGGAAACTACTACCCAGTAGAAGAAGCGAAAAATTCTAACATGCGTCACCGTCCAATCGGATTAGGAGTTCAAGGATTAGCAGATGCATTTATTATGATGCGTTTCCCTTTCGAATCTCCAGAGGCAAAACAATTGAATGCAGAGATTTTTGAAACTATCTATTACGCTGCAATGACTGCATCGAAAGATTTAGCGAAAAAAGAAGGTGCATACGAAACCTTCCAAGGTTCTCCTTTATCTAAAGGTGTGTTCCAATTCGATATGTGGAATGTTACGCCATCCACACGTTGGGAATGGGATGTATTACGTAAAGAAGTAATGGAATTTGGAGCAAGAAACTCTTTGTTATTAGCACCAATGCCAACTGCTTCTACAGCACAAATCTTAGGAAATAACGAATGTTTTGAACCATATACTTCTAACATTTATACGCGTCGTGTACTTTCTGGTGAGTTTATTATCGTAAACAAACACTTATTGAAAGACTTAGTGAAAGAAGGTCTTTGGAATAAAGATATGCGTTCTAAATTGATGGCTTCCAACGGTTCTGTTCAAAATATCGTTGAAATTCCAGCACATTTGAAAGCATTATACAAAACAGCTTGGGAGATTTCTCAAAAAGCAATCGTTGACTTAGCTGCAGATCGTGGTGCGTATATCTGTCAATCCCAATCCTTGAATATTTTCATGGAGAATGCAAACTTCGGAAAATTAACTTCAATGCACTTCTACGGTTGGAAACAAGGATTGAAAACAGGAATGTACTACTTACGTACGAAAGCGGCTACAGATGCAATTAAATTCACAGTAGATAAAGCATTTACTTCTGAGCCAGAAATTAACAAAGTACCAGTTGCTGCATTAACAAAAGAAGGACAAGAAGCAATAGCTTGTTCATTAGATGATCCAGAAAACTGTGAAATGTGTTCAGGGTAGAACTAGAGATGATGAGTTATAACTTATGAATTATAAATGGAGCGACTTCGGAAACGGAGTCGCTTTTTTTTTTGGAATAAAAAATATTTTTATTTAAAAAAAAAAAAAACCCTCAAAAAAAAT
>CANHRS010000007.1 GCA_947463445.1 Flavobacteriia bacterium
AAAATACTTCATAATAAACGTATACTGTATGTCCAAGATGGTCAATTAGAAGATTATTCGTTATTTAATTTATTAGATAGCACGAAAACACTAAAATATAGTGCATTTTATCCTCAATGTTTTCAATTCAGTGTTTTCAAACCTCGAATTTAATGTAAAAGTTACTTTGGCTAAAGAACATGATTGAATTTGAAATGTTTTCCAATTAAAAAGGCTCTGCAACGGGTGGATGAAATTTGGGATAGAATTTTTGAGTATAATTAATTAACTTTTAAAAATAGCTTTTCTTCGTTCAACTGCAAAATTAAATACCTAATATACTCATGTCTCTTACGGATTTAATTTTTGGTTTGCCTCAAAGATAGAAACGATGCACTTACTTGGTTCTATGAAAAATGCAGCTCGTTTGTATGAATCCATGAAAGAAATTAGAGATCAAAAAGGTCAAACACGCGACTTAATCGAAGATTAATGCGGATCACTTTTTCATCTCACGCTTGGGTAGATTATACAACATGGTTGAAAGAAGACCGAAAAATGTTGGTGGAAATAAACCAATTCATAAAAGAAATTCTGCAAACTCCTTATGACGGAATCAGTAAGCCGGAAGCACTAAAATATGATTTAGCTGGTTATTGGTCGCGCAAGATTGATCGAGAACATCGATTGGTGTACAAAGTCGATAAGGATACCGTGATAATTATTTCATGTAGGTATCATTATGATTAATTATTCAAGTACTCGAAGGTAAAATTCAAAGAATTTAGTCTATCACAAATTCCTTGGAAATCTTCTTTGTTTTTTAACTCGATTCCAACAACTACAGGTCCGCTTTCACGGCTGTTTTTCTTGGAAAATTGGAAATAGGTAATGTCATCTTCTTGGCCCAATACTTCGTTCACAAACGCTTTTAATGCTCCTGGACGTTGCGAAAACTGAATCATAAAATAATGTTTCAATCCTTCTTATACCAGTGAACGTTCTTTGATTTCTTCCGTACGTGTAATGCCGTTAAAAACTCATTCAACAATACAAAAAGACAATTGCGGTTTTGGAGGATGAAGTTAGGTTTTTAAAGAGTTTGTTGGGAAATTAAACCACATGTTTTTGAAGCACTTTTTCTAAAATGCAAACATAATAGAATGGTATATTCAACATCGTAAATTTTTTACCTTTAGGAGTTTGTACTTCTTCTTTCAAAAAAGATTTTGACCATATGCGAATAGCTGTAGTGTGTGAGCATTCGTCCATAAATAAGTGTAATGATTTTAATTTTCCTATCAATCCAGATTTTACCTCAATTGGAATCAACATACCTTTATAAGGAAAAACAAAATCAACTTCTGCTTGTGAACCTTCTTTATTTCGTCTCCAAAAATAATGACGTTCTGACACATGAAAATTAAGGGCTGTTAGTTCTTGCGCAACAACTTGTTCTGCAATTTTACCCCTCCAGGCATCTTGAATATCTTTGGATAAAAAAACTTCCTCTTGTAATCGCGCAGCAAAATTTACTAAACCAACATCTAATAGTATTAGCTTTGGCTTCTTTCTAAAATCTTGGTTCAAAGGAAATTTTGTTTCCATAATTGGATAGGTTAATTCTAACAATAAGGCTTTTTCTAATGTTTTAAAAGCAATGCTCATTTCTCTTGATTTAAAGCGACTTGCTCCAAAATTTTCAAAACTGATCTGTTCTCCTGCATATCCCCAAGCAGTATCAATAATGTGCCTTATAACTTTGGATAATGTATCGGAACTTGCATATTTTTCAATATCATCTTTGTACGATTCAAGTAACGATTCATAAATCTCATATAAACTAACAATATCTTTATTTCTTCCATAGTTAGCTACCACAGCTGGCATACCTCCAACCAACGCAAATGAATTAAAATGTTGAATCATGCGTTCATGCACTAATTGTGCATTCAACTCTTCTATTAAATCTCGATCATAATTTTCTCCGATACCTTCCAAAAATTCTATAAATGAAATTGGATGTAACATACGATATTCGACTCTCCCAACAGGAAACGAAATTTTCTTCGTATCCATTAAAGTCTCTAGTAAAGAGCCTGCTGCAATAACATAGATTGTTGGATATTCTTCATAGAAATAACGAAGCATAGCAATCGCTTTCGGTGAAAATTGAATTTCATCAATAAACAATAAAGTAGATTGGTTCGATTGTTTTTGTTTACAGTGAAAATGAATCGCTCTAATTAGTTGATGAACATCTTCATTTGCTTCAAATAAATTCCTATCAGCGAGTATTTCTAAATTTAAAGATAAAAACACATCAAATTGCGATGAAAAATCTTGAACAACTGTTGTCTTGCCAACTTGTCTCGCTCCACGTAAGATCAATGGCTTTCTATCCAATTTATTTTTCCACGAATTTAACTCTGTAATTATCTTTCTATGTATCATTTAAAATTAAAATTCTATATGTAAAGATAATTATTTGTAATAAAAAGATGGTAATTTTTCGGTTTTTTTGTAATGAAAAGACGGTAAAAATTAAGTTTTTTTGTAACAAAAAGACGGTAAAATTGATTTCAATGAAGTAATAAACTGATTTTTAAAGTTCTATCAATAATTCACAATTGTCGTTTATAGCTGTTGTGTTCTATTGTTTTTCGTTCTAATTATTTGTTACACCAATGTAATGAGATCCATCTGAGCATTCTAAAATATAAACAAAATAGGAGCTTATTGAAGACTACCCCACCAACAACCCAAACAAGGTCGGATTATTATTCAAATATTCAAACGTGAAATTTAACGCGTTTAATTTATCGCAAATTCCTTGAAAATCTTCCTTGTTTTTTAACTCAATACCGACAACTACAGGTCCGCTTTCACGGCTGTTTTTCTTGGAGAATTGGAAATAGGTTATATCGTCTTCTTGCCCCAATACTTCGTTCACGAATGCTTTCAAAGCACCTGGACGTTGTGGAAATTGAATCATAAAATAATGTTTCAATCCTTCGTATACCAATGAACGTTCTTTGATTTCTTCGGTACGCGTAATGTCGTTGTTACTTCCAGAAACAATACATACTACATTTTTTCCTTTGATTTCCTCTTTGAAAAAATCTAAGGCAGAAATGGTCAATGCACCAGCTGGCTCAACCACCATTGCCTCTTCGTTGTACAAACTTAAAATAGTGCTACATACTTTTCCTTCCGGAATGGTGATCACTTGATTTAAGACATCCTTACAGATTTCAAAATTTAAATCCCCTGCGCGTTTAACCGCTGCACCATCTACAAACTTGTCAATATGATCTAAGGTTGTAACGATTCCTTTTTCTATCGATGTTTTCATCGAGGGTGCTCCTTCTGGTTCCACACCGATAATAATAGTGTTAGGACTTAATTCTTTAAATACCGTACAAACTCCAGCAGCTAATCCACCACCACCAATTGGTACGAATAAATAATCGATTGGTTCTTCTGCATCTGCTAGTACCTCTAAAGCTACCGTTCCTTGACCGGCGATCACCATCGGATCATCGAATGGGTGAATAAATGTTAAATTGTTTGCTTTGCCATATGTTACCGCTTCCTGGTATGCATCGTCAAAGGTATCTCCCGCCAAAACGATTTTAACTTTCGATTTTCCGAATAATTCTACTTGTCTAATTTTTTGTTTTGGGGTAGTGGAAGGCATGTATATGGTACCTTGAATTCCCAACACCATACAGGAATACGCTACACCCTGTGCATGATTACCCGCACTAGCACATACAATTCCGTTTTGTTTTTGTTCTTCAGAAAGATTACACATTTTGTTATATGCTCCACGTAGTTTATAGGAACGCACCAATTGTAAATCTTCCCTTTTTAACAAAATATTCGAAGCAAATCGGTCGGAAAGGTTAAGACTTTTCATCAAAGGAGTTTTATACGCTACTCCTTCTAATTTACTTTTTGCTTCTTGAACGTGTTGTAGTGTTACCATAGTGACGAGTGATGAAGTGACGAGTGACGGCATATTCGTTGCTCGTCACACGTAACTCGTTGCTTTTATAATTGATTTATCGCTTTCATATCTGTCATTGCGGCACGCAATACATCCCCCACTTTTTCGATGGTGTGTGCACG
This sequence comes from Flavobacteriia bacterium, assembly GCA_947463445.1. GTDB lineage: Bacteria > Bacteroidota > Bacteroidia > Flavobacteriales_D > Crocinitomicaceae > CANHVK01. The sequence goes on from CANHRS010000007.1 coordinate 4,114, forward strand.
TAATACCTTGTTTACAGCAATAATTTCTTTATTATCTACTCCATTGTCTTTTCCATCGTTGAAGTTTTTACCAATAACATCCGTATCGATTTTTGCCATGAAATCAGCTAATAATGGTTTACACGCGTGGTCGAATAAATAACATCCGTACTCTGCTGTATCCGAAATTACGCGGTTCATTTCAAACAATTTTTTACGCGCAATCGTGTTCGCGATTAGTGGTGCTTCGTGTAACGATTCGTAGTAAGCAGACTCTTCTTTGATTCCAGTTTCCACCATTACTTCAAATGCTAATTCAACACCTGCTCTTACCAAGGCAACCATCAATAAACCATTGTCGAAAAATTCTTGCTCCGTAATTTTTGCTGTTGCTTCTGATTTCTCAAACGCTGTGTTTCCAGTTGCAGCTCTCCACGTCAATAAGTCTTTATCATTGTTAGCCCAATCCTCCATCATAGTTTTAGAGAAATGTCCGCTCATGATATCATCTTGGTGTTTTTCAAATAACGGACGCATGATTGTTTTCAATTCGTTAGAAAGTTCAAACGCTTTGATTTTTGCTGGGTTTGATAAACGATCCATCATTGCAGTAATTCCGCCTTGTTTCAAGGCTTCTGTAATCACTTCCCAACCGTATTGAATTAAAGTAGAAGCATAACCGCTTTCAATTCCTTTTTCGATCATTTTGTCAAAACAAAGGATAGAACCTGTTTGTAACACCCCACACAAAATGGTTTGTTCTCCCAATAAATCCGATTTTACCTCTGCAACAAACGATGATTTTAAGACACCCGCTTTGTGTCCACCTGTACCAGCAGCATATGCTTTCGCCAATTTCCATCCTTTTCCTTCTGGATCATTTTCTGGGTGAACAGCAATCAATGTTGGTACACCAAAACCTCTTTTGTATTCTTCCCGTACTTCCGTACCAGGACATTTTGGAGCAACCATGATTACCGTAATGTCTTTACGAATTTGCATTCCTTCCTCCACGATGTTGAAACCATGGGAATATGATAAGGTAGCACCTTGTTTCATCAATGGCATAATTGCAGAAACGACACTTGTATGTTGTTTATCTGGTGTAAGGTTAATTACTAAATCCGCAGTTGGGATTAATTCTTCGTACGTTCCAACTTCAAAACCATTGTCTGTAGCGTTTTTCCAAGAAGCACGTTTTGTTTCGATAGCATCTTTACGTAAGGTATATTTCACGTCCAAACCTGAATCTCTCAAGTTTAATCCTTGGTTTAATCCTTGTGCACCGCAACCAACGATGACAATTTTTTTACCGATCAAGGCATTCACACCATCCGCAAATTGGTTGATGTCCATAAATTCACAAACCCCTAATTGGTTTAATTGTTCTCTTAATGATAGAGAGTTAAAATAATTTGCCATGCTATTTATTAAAAAATGATTTTTTCGTTATTCATATCTTCTATGTGTTCTTCCAATGTTTTCATTGGTTTAGAAATTGCTACACGTCCTGAGCGAACAAACTCTAACAAACCAAATGGTTTCAATTCGGTGAACAATTCTTTGATCTCATCTGGATATCCTGTCTTCTCCAAAATCGTAAATTCAGATTCGATTGTCAAGATACGCGCATGGTGTGCACGTACAATACGTTCTGCATCACCACCACTCGCTAAAGCAATGGTTGGTAATTTGTACAACGCAATTTCTTGGTAAACAACCTCATCATCGGAATGATAAAAAGCTTTTACCACATCGATTTGTTTTTCAATTTGTGAAACCACTTTACGAACTGTTTCTTTCGGTTCATTCACCACAATCGTGTAACGGTGGATTCCTTCGATTTCAGATTCGGAAGCAGTAATACTTTCGATGTTAATATTTCTACGTGTGAAAATGATCGTGATACGGTTCAACATCCCCACGCTATTTTCTGTAAATACGGATATATTATATGTATTGTTTTCCATCTTTTCTTATTTTAAACGAATTTCAGATACAGAAGCACCTGTTGCTACCATCGGGAATACATTTTCTTCTTGCTCTACCACTACTTCTAATAAATAAGCTGCTGGACTTGTCAACATAGCGTCTAGCGCTTCACTTAATTCGGTACGTTGGTCAATTTTTTTCGCTTCGATGTCGTAACCTTTCGCGATTTGCGTAAAGTTTGGATTCACGATATCTGTAAATGAGTAACGTTTTTCGAAGAATAATTCTTGCCATTGACGCACCATTCCAAGGAAGTTATTATTTAAGATTAAGATTTTAACATCTATCTTAAATTGTAGAATTGTTCCTAATTCTTGTATGGTCATTTGGAAACCTCCATCTCCAATAATTGCTACAACTGTTTTGGAAGGGTTACCCAACTTTGCACCAATCGCCGCTGGTAATGCAAATCCCATGGTACCTAAGCCACCAGAAGTAATGTTGGTGTTTTGAGCTTTGTATTGGTAATAACGTGAGGTAACCATTTGGTGTTGACCTACATCCGTCACAACAATAGCTTGTCCGTTTGTTTTTTCAGAAAGCATATTCACTACTTCTGCCATTTGTAAACGGTCGTGTTTAGGATGAATTGCATCTTCGATAACTGCTTCTACTTCTAATTTTTCAGCATCTCTAAATTCTTGTATCCACGATTCGTGTGTACGTTTTTCCACTTTCGTAGTCAGCAATGCTAATGCCTCTTTTGCATCTGCATGAATCGAAACCTCGTTCGTAACAATTTTATTTAATTCTGCAAAATCAATATCAATATGAATAATTTTTGCTTGTTTCGCATAACGGCTAACATCTCCAGTTACACGGTCATCAAAACGCATACCTACTGCTAAAATTACATCCGCTTCATTCGTTAAAATATTTGGCGCATAATTTCCGTGCATTCCTAAATAACCAACATACAATGGGTGATTTGGTGGAAATGCACCCAATCCTAATAAAGTAGAAGCAACTGGAATTCCTGATTTCTCTGCAAAATCCAATAATTCTTGTTCTGCATTAGCAAGCGTAATTCCTTGTCCTACTAACAAATATGGTTTTTTAGCGGTATTCAATAACGCAGCTGCATCATCAATTTTCGTAGCATCCATTACCGGATTTGGGAAATAACTACGAATGTCTTTGCATGCTTCGTAATTAAAATCCATCATTCCAAACTGCGCATCTTTGGTGATATCTACCAATACTGGACCTGGTCGACCTGAACGTGCAATGAAAAATGCTTTTGCTAAAGCCGCTGGAATATCTTGCGCTCTTTTTACTTGTACGTTCCACTTCGTAACAGGCATCGAAATACCGATTACATCTGTTTCTTGGAATGCATCTGTTCCTAACAAATGAGATGCTACTTGTCCTGTGATACAAACCACTGGTGTAGAATCAATCATTGCATCTGCTAATCCTGTAATTAAGTTAGTTGCTCCTGGACCAGAAGTTGCAAAACAAACACCACATGTTTCGGATGTACGTGCAAAACCTTGTGCAGCGTGAATCGCTCCTTGTTCGTGACGCACCAAAATATGTGTTACTTTATCACTGTAATCATACAATGCATCGTAGATTGGCATGATTGCACCTCCAGGGTAACCAAAAATCGTGTGAACTCTTTCGGCTACTAGGCTTTTTATTACGGCTTCTGAACCTGTTATCTGACTCATAGTTTTTATTCTAAACGGATATTAAAATTTGCTTATTCTTCGTTCAACTGCAAAAAATATCGTTTCATTTACTCTAGTAAACTCAACTCAATTTTTCTTGTTTGCCTCAACTAATCAAATTTTTCTATCCTTAATTTATATTTTAATAATTATAAAATGTATTTACTCTTCGTTAGAATTCAAAATTTAAAATCTCATTTACTAGAGTAAACTCGCTATTAAATTTTTTGTCTGCCTCGATTAAACACATTTTCTATCTCTATATTTTTCTTTAGTTATTTTTGTCATCCCCCTTTCTCCCCCCCTTCAAATGGGAAAAGAAGAATAACAATTTCTCCATCTTGTAGCCTGAGGCTCTCGAAGGCTACTTATCTGTAATACATCCTTCAGAAGCAGTTGCAACGCATTTTGCATATTTATACAAAATACCTTGAGATACTTTTAAAGCTGGTTGTTTCCAATTTTTTCTTCGTTCTGCTAATTCTTCGTCGCTTACTTTTAAGTTTAGCGTGTTGTTGACAGCATCAATCGCGATAATATCTCCATCTTGCACTAACGCAATATTTCCACCATCAATAGCTTCCGGAGTGATGTGACCTACTACAAATCCGTGTGTTCCTCCTGAAAAACGTCCGTCTGTAATCAATGCTACACTATTTCCTAAACCAGCACCCATAATTGCCGATGTTGGTTTCAACATTTCTGGCATTCCTGGTCCACCTTTTGGTCCACACATACGAATCACTACTACCGAACCAGCTTTGATACGACCATCGTTTAATCCATCGATTACCGTGAATTCATCTTCAAATACAACTGCTGGTCCTTCAAAAAATTCACCTTCGTGTCCACTAATCTTTGCAACAGAACCTTGAGGAGCTAAGTTACCATACAATACTTGTAAGTGACCTGTAGTTTTTATTGCTTTATCAATTGGCAAGAAAATTTCTTGCCCTGCTTGGAAACCTGGTAATTCAGCCAAATTTTCAGCAATTGTTTTTCCTGTTACTGTCAAACAATCGCCATGTAACATACCATTTTCCAACATGTATTTCATTACCGCTGGAGTTCCTCCTACATTATGTAAGTCTTCCATCAATGATTTTCCAGAAGGTTTTAAATCTGCCAACAAAGGAGTTTTATCACTCAATTTTTGAATATCATCAATCGTTAATGTGATACCAACAGAATGAGCCATTGCAATCAAGTGAAGTACCGCATTCGTTGATCCACCTAAAACTATCACGATGCGAATCGCATTTTCAAATGCTTTCACGGTCATAATATCACGTGGCTTAATGTCTTTTTCTAACAATACGCGAATAGCTCTACCAGCTGCATCACATTCGTGCTTTTTATTTGCACTCAAAGCTGGGTTGGAAGAACTATATGGTAAACTCATACCTAATGCTTCAATTGCAGATGCCATGGTATTTGCAGTATACATACCTCCACAAGCACCAGCACCTGGGCATGCATGTTTAATGATTCCTTTAAAATCCTCCGGGGTAATGGTATTGTTCATTTTTTTACCCAAAGCCTCAAACGCAGAAACGATGTTTAACTTTTCCCCTTTCCATTCACCAGGAGCAATCGTACCACCATACACCATGATTGCAGGACGATTTAGACGACCCATCGCAATTAACGATCCAGGCATGTTTTTATCACAGCCCATCACTGCTATTAACCCATCGTAATATTGAGCACCACAAACCGTTTCTATAGAATCAGCAATAATATCTCTAGAAATTAAAGAATAACGCATACCATCTGTACCGTTAGACATACCGTCACTGACACCGATTGTATTAAAAATCAATCCTACTAAATCTGCTTCTTGCACCGACTTTTTAATGTCTTTTGATAAATCATTTAAATGCATGTTACACGTGTTACCTTCATAACCAGCACTTGCGATTCCTACTTGTGCTTTACGCATATCCTCATCTGTCAATCCAATACCATATAACATTGCTTGTCCAGCAGGCTGCGTTTCATCTTGCGTGATCGTTTTACTATATTTATTAATTTCCATAGAATATATTATTTAGTTGGCCTATATACATTAAACCATTTATGCTAGCTCTAATTCTTTATTTAATACAAGATTCATATAATTACGCTGAATAATAGCTCCTTTTGTATCTTTCCATGCTTTAGGGAAAACATACGTATCTACCGATTCAATTCCTGCAACTTCCGCTGCTGTTCCACAATAGAATGCTGCATCTGCTGTTTTAATTTCTTCTGGTGTGAAGAATTTTTCTTCCACTTCAATTCCTAATTTTTTAGCTAAATCAATCACTGTAGCTCGTGTAATTCCTGCTAGAATATTTCCAAGAGGTGCTGTAAATAACTTTCCATCTTTTTCTAAGAAGAAATTAGCTCCAGGACCTTCGGCAACATTTCCATGCATATCTGTCAATAAAGCTTCGTCGTAGCCATTTTGTTTTGCTTCCGTAGATGCTAAAATAGAATTGATATAATGACCTACTACTTTTGCTTCTACGTGACACGATTTAGGGTTTGGACGTTGGTAAGAAGAAATACCTAAACGCAATAATTTATCTCCTAATAATTTACCCCAATCCCAAGCCATGATAACCACATGTACTTCATCGGTTGGTAATAAAGACATATTTGCACCTAAATATACCAATGGACGAATATATGCATCTTTCAAATTATTACGTTTCAATACTTCATAGGTAATTTCTTCCAATTCTTGCCACGTATAATTTAATTTGATGTGCATTTTCTCTGCAGAATAATGCAAGCGATCGTAATGTTCTTTTGCTTTAAAAATTTTAGTTCCTTCCGCTGTGTCATATGAACGAATACCTTCAAACACACCATTTCCATAATGCATAGTTTGGTTGTACAAGTTGACCCCAGAATCCGAAGCTTTTACATATTTTCCATCTAAAAAGATAATTGTTTCGTCGTTAAAATACATAGTTTAAATTTTAATTTTCTGTCAAAAAAAAAGCCTTTCTGTGGTTAGACGAGAAAGGCTTAGTATATCAATAATACCCTATCTCGTCAGGTTGTCCAGACAATAATAGTGTTGTTAATAATGACAGTGTTGTTATACATACTAATTCTACTTTTTACAAGCGTAGCAAATATATAAAATTTGATGGAAATACGAAGAAATTGAGAAAATTTATTTTGATAGTGTTTTGACGAACTCAACTTTTTTACTAACTTAAATAAGAAAAGTGAACATGGAACTATCAATTATTCATGAACGAATCCACAAAATTCGTGGTAAAAAAGTAATTCTAGACAAAGATTTAGCGGAATTGTATGGGGTGGAAACGAAATATTTAAATTTAGCAGTAAAAAGAAACTTAGAAAGATTTCCAAATGATTTTATGTTTCAATTAACAAATGAAGAATGGGTCTCTTTGAGGTTGCAAATTGCAACCTCAAAGAAAAAAGGTGGTTTACGTTATCTACCTTATTCCTTCACAGAACAAGGTATCGCTATGCTCTCAAGTGTGCTAAATTCTGAAAAAGCAATCCAAGTAAATATTGCAATTATGCGTGCTTTTGTGCTAATGAGACAATATGCATTAAATTTCCAAGAACTTGCTCTAAAAATTCAGGAACTTGAAAAAACGTATGACAAAACATTTGACGATGTATTTGATGTGTTAAATCATTTACTCAAAAAAGACAAGCAACTAGAGCAACAAACGAAAAGGGAAAAGATTGGGTTTAAAAAATAGTTTCTACCTTTAACCTATGCAATTCAAAGATATCATTGGTCAAGATGAACTAAAGCAGCACTTCCTACAAGAGGTGAATGAAGATCGTATTAGTCATGCGCAATTATTTTTAGGCAACCCAGGTTTTGGTGGTTTACCATTAGCATTAAGCTTTATTCAATATTTATTTTGTCAAAATAAAACACCACAGGATAGTTGTGGGACTTGCCATTCTTGTCGTAAAATCCAAGAATTACAACATCCTGATGTTCACTTTTCGTTTCCTGTAGTACAAGCGATGGATAAACGAAGTGATGCTTTTTTACCAGAATGGCGTAAAATGATCAAAGAAAATGCATACTTTAATTTAAATCAATGGTCGAGCTTTATCGATGAAAAAGGTAGAAAACCAATAATAGGTACTGAAGAGAGCGGAGAAATTATCAAAAAATTGAGTTTAAAATCTTATGAAGGAGGTTATAAAGTCATGGTAATCTGGATGGCGGAAGAAATGAATACAACTTGTTCCAATAAATTATTAAAGATTTTAGAAGAACCACCAAAAAATACCCTGTTCATTTTACTAGCAGAATCGCAAGATGCGATGCTTCAAACCATTTTATCACGAACCCAAATTGTAAAAATTCCGCGATTATCCATTGATGAACTAAGTAAACATTTAGCTGCAAATAATCCAGTAACAAGTTCGGATGCTATATCCATCGCAGCACAAGCAGAAGGAAATTTCATTGAAGCTTTAGACCTAATTGGTACGCACGAAGAAAAAGACCAAAACAGAGAATTGTTTATTAAAATGATGCGTGTAAGTTATAAAAAGTCAGTGATTGATATGTTGGACTGGGCCAATGAAGTTGCTACATTAGGAAAAGAAAAACAAAAAACCTATTTGAAATATGCCTTACACATGTTTCGTCAAAGCTTATTAAAAAACTATACGCAAAACCAATTAACCAGAACTTCTAAAGAAGAAGACGAATTCCTTTCTAAATTTTCAAAATTCATTACTGGAAATAATATACAAGATTTTATGACACATTTCAACGATGCACATTATCACATTGATCGAAATGCAAATCCTAAAATCTTATTTACAGAATTATGTTTTAAAACGATGCGCTATATTCACTATGCATAATTATGAATTATGAATTATGAATTAATCATATTATAATTCATAACCTATAATTTATAATCCTTAAATAGTATTTATTCTTCCAAATAATTCATCTTTATATGAACCTCCAATTGGTAGAATGTGATTATCATTTTCTAAACGTAAATTTGGTAACTCAATACTTTCAATTTTATCTAGACGAACAATAAATGAACGATGGATACGTACAAATTCTTTTGTACCTAATTTACTTTCGATATCTTTCATCGTTGTATGAATCGTAAACTTTTTTTCATCCGAATGCAAAATCACATAATCTTTTAATGCTTCAACAAATAAGATTTTCTCTTTTTTTATTTTCACTAATTTACTCGAAGCTCGTACATAAATTTCATTGGAAGAAACATCTCCATTTTCAACAATGGTAGATAATAAATCACGTTCACGTTCTACTTCCATTTCTTTCGTATGTTTATATACCGCTAATTCAATAGAAGTTTGTAAATCCACCATTTTAAATGGTTTAATGATATAACCATACGATTCGGCGCGTTTGGCACGTTCTAATGTCGCTGAATCTGCATATGCAGTCAAGAAAATAACAGGTATCTTAAAATCCTTACGAATAATTTCTGCTGCTTCTATTCCACTTCCCCCTCCACGTAACATGATATCCATCAATACTATGTCTGGTTGATTTTGTTCTACTAATTCAATTGCTTCAGATACATCACTCGCTAAACCTACAACCTCAAAATTGATGCGCTCCAAACTATGCTTTATATCTTTTGCAACAATTAATTCATCTTCCACTATTAGTACTTTGTAATTTCCCATTTTTTAAGTATTTAACTATCTAATAAATAACATATTAAATAAAATTTATATCTAAGATACACCAAAATTTCAAAAAACAAAACTTTCTGTAAATTTCCTTTTTTAATATAAAAAGAAAAGAAAAAATTTATAAAGATTTACTTCTTCTTTTTATTAAGCATGTTAATATGTGTATAACAAATCGATTATGAATAATGAATTATGAGTTATGAAGAAAAAATACTGCTTTATACACAATTCAAATTATTTTAATCTATTATTAATTAATTAATTATACTGCTATTAACAAATTTATGCATTTCCAACTATTGGATAACTTTTAATGTATATTTTAGTTGTTTCTGTTATTATCTCTGTGTGCATTTTACCTAAAACTTACCAAAACTTTACTTGTATATGAATAAACTTATGTGGTTTGTAAATATTAATGTAATATGCAAGCTTTATTTTTTAGATTCTTTCAACAGCTATTAACATTCTATACATGTTTACTACCCATATCTTTTTTCTATAACCCCTTATATTAGGTTAATTTTTAATAGGATATTTAATAGTATGTGAATAACTACCCTTATTTGTTAATTCCATATTTATCATTTCGAAGTTTATCTTGAGCCTCTCGAAGAACTCATTCCTAAAATCTTACTCCAAAAACTACATTCCCTTGTAACCATCCAAATTGTTGGGATGCTTTATCTTCTTCGTGCATGGTAGTCCGTATATCTGGCATATTTATATATCCTGTTTTTCCCTCAGCTTGTATAAAAAAACGATTCCAAAATTCTACATTTAATCCTACCATTATTCCTAATGCAAATCCTGATAAGTGAAATTGATCATAACGTGGATTATTAAGTAACATAGTGTTTGTTCGTGGTAGTAGTATTCCAGCACCAACACCTTCTATAAAATTGATGCTTATTTTTTTATATTGGTAAAATTTATGTTGTCTACGTACTTCTAAGTTTAAATAATTTAATCCATCCGTATGTTCGAATCTTAAAAAATTTGTATCAATTAAAAATGGTGATTTTGAATATTTAGTTTCATAAATATTTCCATCTATCGTTGTATTTTGAGTTGATACCATCACATATTTCATATGATCAACACCAAATGAAATTGAATATTTTTCTGTTAAAAAATATCCAATACGTAAATTATATTGTGGAATAGTGATGTTTTTAAAATAGGTATCAAATGCGAAAGGACTTTGTCTGTCTTTTGCTTGTACATCTTGTAAAGTAAAATCGTAATTTGTTCCTTGAAAATGAATGTCTGAATTGGTATACGCTTCGCGATTCCAACCCCAATATACAAAGAAGGTTCCTTTATTTTTGGAGGTACGTTTCACTAATGTGTCTTGACTAAAAGAAAAGGTACTTACTAATAAGCATAAGAATAGTAGTTTTTTCATGATGAATGTTATTTAAATTTTGAACGAATTATGTAAAAGATTAGTGCACATTCTACCAAAGGAAAAAGAAAACTTCCGGCAATTGGTAGTGGTATAAAAATTTGAAGTATTGTATGATTACCTAATGTAGATGTCAATCCTGGAAAAACTACATAAAGTAAAAATAAGTATAAAATAAATGCTGCTCCAATTCTTTTTTTCTTAGATGAAATTTGTAGAAATAACATGATTAAAAAATCACGTACAATAAAAAATATTAAACTTAATAGTATACTTAACGTTTGTAAAGAATTTATTCCTACTTCAATTGAAATGCTATCAATTATTTTTTGAGCAAATGAATTATTAGATTTTATTATATTTTCATCAAATAAGCACCATGAGGTTATTAGTCCAACAACTATAAACGGAAAAGTTATTGACCATAATGGTGCATTAAAATTTAGATAGGTATAATTTTTTTCTTTGATTTTTCGAACTAAAATTTTTAAAGACGATAGTTCATTTTGTTCTATTAATAACAATAAATAGAATAAACCGATTGACTGTACACTTAGAATGGCAAAATACACAAATAGATAGTTATCGAAAAATTTATTCATTCCGTCCATCATAACCATAGTTTTAACCAAGGAAGATGTTAGTAAAAACAAGATCCATAAATACGATTTATTCTTGTAATTTAATTCTCTTCTTATAACTTGATGTAATCCTATAATTGCCCAAATAGCATAAAACAAATTTTCTCCAAAGATTTTCCAAGTGTCAAAATTTTCAACATTAAATGAAAGTCTATTGTACATAAAACTAAATGCACTACTATTGAAAAACATACAAAAAAGTATCAATAGTATAAATATTTGACCTGTTTTTAATTTATCTCTCCCATTTCCTTCGCTTATCTTTAGTAATGCAAAAAGAATACTTACACTTAATAAACTTATTCCAAGTAATAATGTGGAAACACTGTTTACAATAATATCTGCTAGGGAAGAATTATCTCCCATTACACCAAAAACAAAAACGAGAAATAAACAAATAAATGCCCCGTACCAATTATAAATGGGTGCTCCTAATAATTTTCCTACCATTAATTGTTTTGGAGTTAAAATACTCATTCGTTGCCAATCCCATGTTCGATCATTGTATTCATGGATGATGTTTGAATATGCAACTTTACTTCCCCAAAACAATAAGATGACTACCATTCCAAAATAACTAATGTTTGTTAGTTTGTCGTAGGTATTTCCAATCGGACTCATACTCGCTAATAGTATCACCATTAAAATAATTAGTGGCATCATGATGAGTCGTTGCGTACTTATTTCTAGCCAAATATTTTTTTTGAATTCTGGATTTTTTTCAAGTAAACTCATATTATTTTTCTTGCATTGTTTTTAAATATTCATCTTGTAAGTTGCGTTTTACCGCTGCGATTTCTTTTACAGCTACTCCTTGTTGTATTAAAAAAGAAAGTAGTACATGTTGTTTTGTTACTTCTTCATTTAGTTCAAATAGGATTTCGGTAGTTGTTTTTTCAAGGATTTTTATACTATTATCAAATGTGCTTATGAATGAATTTACTACCTCTTCGCTTAAATATTCGGCTACTAATTTGATGATGTTTTTTGTCGAACCACCTGTTTTATGATTGATTAATTGTGTATGTTCAATTAAATTTCCTTCTTTTAGAATGATCATTTCGGTACAGTAATCTTCTAATTCAGCCAATATATGAGAAGAAACAATCAAGGTCATTCCCTTATTTTTTAATTGAATTATCAATTGTGAAAGTGCGATACGTGCTTCAGGATCTAAACCGGATGCAGGTTCATCCAATAATACAATTTTAGGATTATGAATGATTGCTTGTGCGATACCTACACGTTGACGCATACCTCTTGATAAGGTATTAACTGTTTTATCAATAAACTCAAAAACCCCTGCATCGATCGCTGTTTGTTTGACTATCTCCTCCAAATTTTGCACGTTTTCGATATGACTCATTGCGGTATACTCCAAACATTTACGTACAGTAAGATCATCATACAAACCAAAATTATCGGACAAGTATCCAATGATTTTATGTACTTCTCTAGGCGACTCTTGGATATCAGTACCATTAATTAGTATCTGTCCTGTTTGTATGGATTGTAAAGTACTAATACAACGAAGTAAGGTCGTTTTACCAGAGCCATTTGGTCCTATTAACCCTACAATTGCCCCATCTTTTATTTCAAAAGAGACATTATTTAATGCCAAGGTATTTTGAAATTCATGGGATAAATTAGATACTGAAATCATAGTTTATGTGATTGGTTTTTTTGTAAACCAAATGTAGCTATTTACTCTAGTTTCAATAAAATAGGCTTTAGATAGTTATTAAGGGTAATCTTTGTATAACTTATGTTGTTGACAATTTTAACGGAAAAGGCTTATTGGTTAAATTTTTGGCGTTTTTTTAACGGATGGGGTTACGAAAAGAAACGGTATATATTAATAATCAGTTGATAGGGGTGATTGCGGATAGGTAGGTGTTTATTTTAAAAGTGGAATAACTTATGTTATTGACAATTTGAAGGGAAAAACCCTATTGGTTAAATTTTTAAAAATCTGAGATTCGTTTATTTTCTCTTTCTTTTTCTATATCAAACTCACAATTCATAAAAGAATTAAGATGTCTATCAAAAGAGTAAATGGTTAAATAGTACATTTCAAAATTTTCTATACACCCAGGTTTGATATAGTTAATTTCAGCATTTGTTAAATATTCATTTTTCCAAACTTCTGATTTATTAATTGTAAATTTTGTTACTTTTTTCCCATTAATAATTTTTTGACAATCAAATTCTTTTTTTAATTCTACAACACCTTTTCCATACTTTAATCTAATTATTTCTGTCAATTCTTGAGTAATATCACACGAAATATTTGATAATGTGTCGTCATAAAAACTAAGTTTTAAATTAATAATTTCCACATCTGATATTTTTAACCCTTTTATGTTAAATGTTTTTCCTTTAGGACATTTAGGTGCAGTTGCAGGGCTTTCTGATATGTTTTGTTCGTTTTCTATAATCTGAGCAATTTTAACACTATTATCATCATTATTACCTAATCTAAAATATGAGTCGGTTTTTGCATCATTTATTATTTCTGAGGTCGTATTATATTTTTCTTCTAAAGATTTTATAATTTCAATAGTAGTTTTATCAATAATAAACTCTCCTAATTTATTGAAAACAGGTTTATTGTTTTGTTTGTGTGTTGTTTTGAGCAAATGAAAAATTTGCAGTCAAAAAAATTAATATTAGTATTTTGTTCATGTTTCTATTTTTTAAGAATCTTTTCCTTTTTGTTTTTTTAAAATGTATATCATATACACAAATAGTCCAAATACTATAATTCCTATAATTGAAAATAAAATATAATGTTTTATTATATAAAGTATAACTTGTTTTATAAAATATAATATAATAATTAATATTCCTCCTATAACTACAAGCCCTTCTGGAATTCCGTCAATTTTTTTACCCATTTTATTTATTTTATACCAAAAAACCCCAACTTTTCAGTCGGGGTTCTTTTCACAAATTTGGAGGTCTCGAGCGGATTCGAACCGCTGTAGACGGTTTTGCAGACCGGTGCCTAGCCGCTCGGCCACAAGACCATTTTCGAATTACAAAGTTAATAAGATTTTTCTTTGGTGCAAATGGTATGAATATTTATTTTTTTATGTTTTCAGTCTGACTGAATTTAACTTCTAGTCTGACTGAGCGGAGTTGAAATTCAGACTTCGACTCCGCTCAATTGGACTAAAATGTTTAGAACTATCTCTCAATTATGATCGCAACATTCTCCACATCGCCGTTTATTGGAGGACAAATTTTGGTGATTTTGATACGCACTCCATCCAAGTTTTTTAATTCATTTTCCAAGCGAACCAAAATACGCTGACCAACATGTTCTATTAATTTACTTGGGATTGCCATTTCTTCTTTTACGATACGATTCACGTCTACATAATCTATCGTATCTTCCAAGGTATCTTCTTCTGCTGCCTTCTGAAAATTGGTTACCATATGTACATCCACTAAGTAATGACCACCAATTTTTGTTTCCTCAGGAAGACATCCATGAAAGGCATAAATTTTAATTCCGTTTACTTCTATTGTGTGTTTCATTTTTTCTTTTTAGACCTTAGATTTTAGACCTCAGACGTGAGACTAATTTATTATATATTTTCTTTTTTCGGTTTCAATTTTTATTTAAAACTATCAATTAATATACCTCAATTTTTTCTATCTTTTTAATAGATATATTAATTTTATAATATAAATTTTTACCAGTATTATGTCTGAGGTCTTATGTCTGAAGTCTCAATTTTTCAAGTCTAATTTACCCCAATTTTTCCACTCCAATTTTCATACGTTCGATCACTTCTTCCTTTCCTAAAAAAGTGGCAATTTCAAACATACTTGGTCCCATTCCAACACCTGTCAATAACAATCTAAAAAGTGGAAGAACTGCTCCTATTCCTAAATTCTTTTCTGTTAAAAATGCTTTGAATGTTGCTTCGATGGTTGGTGCATCAAACGTAGAAATGCTTTCCAAAATGGTTGTCCACTCACCCATTAATGCTGGTGAATTTTCGTTCCATTTTTTACTTACCGTTTGTGCATCAAATTCCGTAGGTCTAGCTAACAAATAAGCACCTTCTTTTAAGATGTCATCCGGGAAGGTAGCACGTTCTTTCATTAAACCACAAATAGCTGTTAATGTTTTTAAATCGTATTTTTCGGTTGAATTTTGCGAAATAATCTCTGCTAAGCGTTCATTCGAAGTGATTTTCAAATGTTGTTGCTGGAACCATTTTGTCTTCTCAGCGTCGAATTTTGCACCTGCTTTTCCTACGCGTTCTAGGCTAAAAGCTTCCTCTAATTCTTCTAAAGAAAATAACTCTTGATGTGTTCCTGGGTTCCATCCAAGGAAGGCCAACATGTTAATAAATGCCTCTGGTAAATATCCTTTTTCACGGTAACCAGAATACAATTCTCCTTCGGATGTTGTCCAGTTTGTAGGGAACACCGGAAAGCCTAAACGGTCGCCATCACGCTTCGATAATTTACCATTTCCATCCGGACGAAGTAATAAAGGTAGGTGTGCAAATTTTGGACAATCCCATCCAAATGCTTCGTATAATAATACGTGTAAAGGAGCAGATGGTAACCACTCTTCTCCACGAATCACATGACTAATTTCCATCAAATGATCGTCCACAATATTTGCTAAATGGTAGGTAGGCATACCATCACTTTTGAACAAAACTTTATCGTCCAAATTGTTTGTATTTACCAATACCCATCCACGGATAATATCCTCAAAACGCACGTCGTGATTACGTGGCATTTTCATACGAATCACATATTGATCTCCTGCCTCTAATCTACGTTGAACTTCATCTGCAGGAAGTGTCAAAGAGTTCTTTAATGACGCTCTTGTTACACTATTATATTGCCAGTTCGGCATACCCATTTCTTTCGCTTGCTCACGAACTTTGTCTAACTCTTCAGGAGTATCAAATGCATAATATGCTTTGTCATTTGCAACCAACTCTTCCGCATATGGACGATACATTGCTTTACGCTCGGATTGAACATACGGTCCATAGTTACCTCCAATTCCTGGTCCTTCAGTAGGATTTATTCCACACCAGTTTAAGGCATCCATAATATAGTCTTGTGCACCCTCCACGAAACGTGTTTGATCGGTATCTTCTACACGAAGAATGAATGTTCCATTGTTCTTTTTAGCGAACAAATAATTATATAAAGCAGTACGAACTCCACCCATATGTAATGGTCCTGTTGGAGACGGTGCAAATCTTACGCGAACTGGTTTTTCTGACATTTTTTTAATTTTTGACAAAGATAATTTTTTTTAACCATTAAGAAATTTAGGTCTTATTTATGTGTATAACGTATATAGAAAATTAAAGTTTCTTTTCTATTGTTAACTATGCTTAATGAATTTTTCATCTAATTTCCATCCTCTTTTTTTCTTAATTTATAAATGGTAATTTTCACAATAGTTACTTGTTTTAACCATTAAGAAATTTAGGACGTATTCATGTTTGTAATCTATATAGAAAATTAAGTTTTCTTTTCAATCGCAAAGCGATTCTAAATGAATCTTTTATCCTTTTCTACTCACCCTTCGTATCTTAATTTCTAAATGGTAATTTTCACAATAGTTACTTGTTTTAACCATTAAGAAATTTAGGACGTATTTTAGGTGTGTAATGTATATAGAAAATTAAGTTTACTTTTCAATCGCAAAGCGATTCTAAATGAATCTATTCCCTTTTACCCACACCCTTCGTATCTTAATTTCTCCATATTCTTAATGGTATAATTCACTCAACCGTCATTAAGTTTACCCTGAGGTTCTCGATGAGTCACTCCTTACTCGTCACTTTTTTATATCTTAGTGCATTGTTCACATTTTTACTATGAATTCATACGAATTACTACTAAACCAAATAGATGCGTTTATTCGTAAATACTATAAAAACCAGCTTTTAAAAGGCTTGTTTTTAACCTTTTTAGTTCTTTTTATTTCCTTTTTATTGGTCACTCTTCTAGAGTATTTTGGGAGATTTAATTCTATAATACGGGCAATTCTATTTTTTTCTTTTATACTAGTTAACACTTTTCTTTTTTACACCTATTTAGTAATTCCATTATTTAAACTCTTTTCTTTCGGAAAGCGTATTTCTCATAAGCAAGCTGCTGTAATCATTGGTGATTTTTTCCCGCAAATTTCAGATCGTTTATTGAATACCATTCAATTACATGATACTTTAGCTATAGAAGGTGGAAATTATGTATTAATAAAAGCAAGTATTAATCAACGTTCACAAACAATTTCTGCAATTCCTTTTTTACAAGGGATTGATTTAAAAAAGAATTTGGTCTATTTTAAGTATTTAGGTCCTGTTTTCCTGCTATTTATAGCAATTGCTGTTTTTTCCCCAAGTATTATAACACAAGGCAGTAAACGTGTTGTGAATTATTCGAAAGAATTCAAAATGGAGGCACCATTTGATTTTATTCCTATTAATTTTCAAAATACAGTTGCAGAAGGAGAAGATGTTCGGATTGAAGTAAAAACGATAGGAGATGTTTTACCAGAGAAAGTATATTTAGTTAGTTCGACAGGTAAATACTTGATGCATAAGTCTTCTAGAGTTTTAAATGTGTATAGTATTCCACGTATTTCTAAGAATTTAGATTTTCATTTCGAAGCGAATGGCTTTACTAGTAATACGTATCACATGGAAATGTTGCCAAAGTCTGCCATAGGTACATTTGATGCTTTTTTACACTATCCTACATATATAGGAAAGAAAGATGTTTTGGTACAAAATGCGGGTGATCTGGAAGTACCTGAAGGAACAGTAATTACTTGGAAAGTAAAGTCAAAAAATACGGAATTAATTACGATGGATTGGAAGGATGATCGTGATTATTTCAAAGAAATGGATTTTCAATTATCGAAACGATTTATACATTCTAAAAATCTTACGGTTTTGCTTAAAAATCCACGTTTACTTAAGATTGATTCGCTAAATTATGCGATTCGTGTAGTAAAAGATGGACAACCAGCAATTCAGGTCCGAGAACAAAAAGATACGATATCGGATGCAATTCGTTTTTTTGATGGTTTAATATCAGATGATTATGGCTTACGTAAGTTGCAATTTGTATATACCATCTTTTCTACAGAAGGTAAACCGATTACTAAAAAAGTAGATGTGTTTAATCCCGGAGGTACAGAGATGCAATTTTCACATGTTGTTGACTTTAGACGCGAAAATTTGAATTTAAATGACCGTATCGAATACTATTTTGAAGTATCTGATAATGATGGTGTAAATGGCTCTAAAACTACAAAATCAGAGGTTTTTAACTATAAACTACCTTCACTTTCTGTTTTAAATGAAATTCGTGATCAAAAGCAAGAAAATGTGCGTGAAAATCTATCCAAATTATTTGATAAAGCTAAAAAGTTTGAAAAAGATGTGGATCGTTTGAAAAAGGATTTGATGAATGAGAAAACATCCGAATGGAATAAGATTAATCAAGTGCAACAGTTAAAAGCACAGCAAAAAGCGATTGAGAACGAACTGCAGTCTACCCAACAACAGTTACAAGAAAGTCTAGAGGAAAAAAATCAGTTATCAGAATTGGATAAGGAATTACTTGAAAAACAAGAGCTTATACAGGAATTGTTAGATAAAGTTATGGATGATGAATTAAAAGAATTACTAAGTAAGTTAGAGGAGCTTTTAAAGTCGGAGGATAAAGAACAATTGGATAAAAAAATGAGCAAATTAGAGTCTAAATCGGAAGACATGCAAAAGCAATTAGATCGAAGTATAGAAATGCTTAAAAAAATGCAATTAAATGAAAAAATAGATGATATTGAGAAAGAATTAAAGTCATTAGCCGATGAACAAGAAAAGCTAAAAGATAAATTACAAGAAGAAAAGATTTCTGATAATAAGGCTGTAGAGAAACAAGAAGAGATCAATAAGAAATTCGATCAATTGAAGGAGGATATGAAAGAGATGGAAAAATTGAATGAATCTCTTACAGATCCTATGAAATTGGGCGATAATGAGGATGAAAAAAAATCCATTTCAGATGAATTAAAAGATGCAAAAGAGAATTTGGATAAAGGAAGTGAAAAGAAAGCTGCTGCAAATCAACAAAAAGCTGCAAATCAGATGCAAAAACTCGCTAAAGAGTTAGATAAAAAGCAAGAAGAGTCTAATAAAGAAGATCAAGGAGAAGACATGAATACAACGCGTGCTTTACTTGAAAATTTGATGTCTATTTCATTTCGTCAGGAAGATATATTACTTGAATTTGATAAAGTGTCGCTAACAGACCCATATTACCGTAAATTAGGCCGTTTACAACGCTCTCTCATGGACGAAATGAAAATGGTGGAGGATAGTTTGTCTTTGTTAGCTAAACGTCAACCTAAGATTGCTTCTTTTGTGGATAAGGAGTTGCGGGATATTAAAACGAGTTTTGAACAAGCTATTGAAGCGGTTGATGAGCATCAAAAGCGCGACATATCTACAAGTCTACAGTTCGCAATGACTGGTATCAATAACCTAGCGTTGATGTTGAATGAATCCTTGCAGCAAATGCAACAAGACATGAAAGGTTCAGGGGAAGGTAATGGTTCCTGCCCTAAACCTAAGCCTGGCGCTAAAGGCGCTTCAGGTATGGACGCTAAGTCTATGAAAGACATGCTTAAAAAACAGTTAGAAAAGCTTGAAAAAGGCCAAAAAGAAGGCGGTAAAAAACCTGGAGATAAACCTGGAAATGGTTTAGAAGGTTTAGGTGGTAAAGAGTTGGCACATATGGCTGCGCAACAATCACAATTGCGTCAAAAATTAGATCAATTACGCAAAGAAATGAATAAGGATGGAAAAGGTACTGGTAACCAGTTAAATCCTTTAATTAAATCACTAGAACAACAAGAAAAGGATTTGGTTAACCGTAACAAAAACGCTGATTTAGTCAAACGTCAAAAAGATATTTTAACACGCTTATTAGAGAGTGAAGAAGCGCTACGTGAAAGAGGTTTTGATGAAAAACGTGAATCAAAATCTGGAAAAAATTATAATTCTAGTAACCTTAAATCGATTAATCAGTATAACCAAGAAAAAGTAAAACAAGTGGAGTTACTTCGATCCTTGGAACCTGATTATCGTAAGTATTATAAGGATAAGGCAAGTAGTTATTTCAACGAGGTTTTATAACATTTTTATAATTATTGGATCATTCTAAGGATTGTCCAAGCAATAAATAATAAAATGAGTAATACAGCTGTAATAGAAAGACTAGTCATACCATCTGATTTATCCAATGTTTCTTTGGTTGAATCACTGATTGATAAGGTGTGTGCTGATTTAAGTATCCATGAAGATTTGTATGGTAATGTTTTGATTGCTGTTACTGAAGCTGTTAATAATGCCATTATCCATGGTAATACATTCAATGTTGAGAAATCTGTTACTGTTGAGGTCATAAAGGAAGAGCAATCATTTTCTTTTCGTGTTATGGATGAAGGTAATGGTTTTGATTTTATGCATTTACCAGATCCAACATCTCCTGAAAATATTGAGAAAGAAAATGGTAGAGGAATATTTCTAATTCAAAATTTATCGGATTCTCTTTCTTTTGAAAGTAATGGTAAAATTGCTGTAATTACTTTCGATAAATAATATGCTTGAAGTAGTATTTGAAGATGTATCACCTTTCGAATTAGAGGAATCTTTTTTGTCTAATTGGTACTCTAAAGTTTGTTTACAAGAGGACAAAGAACTTGGTGATTTAACTATTATTTTTTGTTCAGATACATATTTGTTAGATTTAAATCGTCAACATTTAGATCATGATTATTTTACGGATATTATCACGTTTGATTATTCCGATTTTCCTGTTGTCTCAGGTGATTTATTTATAAGTGTTGATCGGGTTAAAGAAAATGCTTTTGATTTCAAGGTTTCTTTTGAGCATGAATTACACAGAGTAATCATTCATGGTTTCTTACATTTGTGTGGTTATTTGGATAAGTCTGAAGAGGACGAGTTAATTATGCGTTCTAAAGAAAATCAAGCTTTGAGTTTGATTGGTTTCAAATAATTCGTTTTTTTGTTCCACGTGAAACATTTTCATAATGCTAAAAAAATATGATGTCATTGTAGTTGGTGGTGGTCATGCTGGTTGTGAAGCTGCAAATGCTGCTGCTAAACTTGGTTCTTCTGTCTTGTTGATTACAATGAATATGAATACCATTGCTCAAATGAGTTGTAATCCTGCTATGGGTGGTGTTGCAAAAGGTCAGATTGTTCGTGAGATTGATGCGCTCGGTGGAGGTAGTGGTATTGTTAGTGATTTAAGTGCTATTCAATTTCGAATGTTGAATATGTCCAAGGGTCCTGCAATGTGGTCTCCTCGAACGCAAAACGACCGTATGCGTTTTGCGGAAGAGTGGCGTTTGATGTTAGAACGCAATCCTAATGTCGATTTTTGGCAAGATATGACTACTGGTCTTCTTGTTGAGAGTGGAAAGATTCTTGGTGTTAAAACTGGTTTAGGTATTTCAATCTATGCGGATTCTGTTGTTTTAACGAATGGAACATTTCTTAATGGTTTAATTCACTTAGGTGAAAAACAATTTGGTGGAGGTCGTGTTGCTGAAAGTGCTTCTACTGGTATAACGGAAGATTTAATTAAATTAGGTTTTGAGTCTGGTCGAATGAAGACTGGTACTCCTCCCCGATTAGACGGTAGGTCTTTAGATTATTCTAAGTTTGAATTACAAGATGGTGATACTATTCCTTCCAAGTTTAGTTATTCTAAAACCACAAAGCCTTTGGAAAAACAACACGCTTGTCATGTTGCTTATACAAATATAGATACGCATACGATGTTACGAACTGGCTTTGATCGTTCTCCTATGTTTAATGGAGCTATTCAAAGTACTGGTCCTCGATATTGTCCAAGTATTGAAGATAAGATTAATCGTTTTACTGAAAGAGATCGTCATCAATTATTCATTGAACCTGAGGGTTGGAATACTGTTGAGATATATTTAAATGGTTTTAGTACTTCTTTACCTGAAGAAGTTCAATTAGCTGCTTTAAAAACTATTCCTGGTTTTGAATATGTCAAAATGTTTAGACCTGGTTATGCTATTGAATATGATTACTTCCCTCCTACTCAACTTAAGCATACCTTAGAAACTAAGTTAGTAGATGGTTTGTATTTTGCAGGTCAAATTAATGGAACTACAGGATATGAAGAAGCTGCTTGTCAGGGTTTGATGGCTGGTATTAATGCTTCACGAAAAGTTCAAAATAAAGATCCTTTTATCTTATCACGTTCTGAAGCTTATATTGGTGTTCTTATTGATGATTTAATTACAAAAGGAACCAAAGAACCTTACCGTATGTTTACTAGTCGTGCTGAATATCGTATTCTTTTGCGTCAAGATAATGCGGATATTCGTTTAACTCCTCTTGGACATGCTATAGGTTTGGCAGATGATGATGCTTTACGTCGTGTTGAGTTAAAAAATGCTGGTGTTGTTAAGTTGAAAGAAATTTTAAAATCTACTGGTGTTAAACCTGAGCTCGCAAATCCAATCTTAAATTCTGTTGATAGTACTTCTTTGTCTCAACAAGTTAAAGCTAATACGCTTTTGATTCGTCCGAATGTTACCTTAGATTTAGTTTCTCAAATGAATTCTGAAATTAAAGATGTTATTCACGAATTGTCATTTATTCATGATGAAATATCGGTTCAAACAGAGGTTCAGATGAAGTATGAGGGTTATATTCAGAGAGAACAAGATATGGCTTTAAAAATGCATAAATTGGATGAATTGACTATACCTGATGATATAGATTATAGTCAACTTTCTAGCATTTCTTTAGAAGCAAGAGAGAAATTTAATGCAATCAGACCAGTTACCATTGGTCATGCTTCTCGTATTAGTGGGGTATCACCTAGTGATATATCTGTTTTATTAATTTATTTAGGGAGATAGTTTCACGTGGAACATATTAAAAAATACGATGCTTGCCCTGTGTGTGAAGCAACTCAATTAGAACTACATTTAGATGTAAAAGATTGGATGATTACTAAAGAAGTTTTTACAATTCAAAAGTGTACTTCTTGTGGTTTTCATTTTACTAACCCTATACCAAGTGAAGATGCCATAGGGGCTTATTATAAAAGTGAAGACTATGTTTCTCATAGTTCTACAAATAAAGGTTTGGTTAACAAATTATACAATTTTGTTCGTACTATTACTTTAAGTAAGAAAGTTTCTTTGATTCGTGCTTATGCAAAAGGAAATTCTATACTGGATATTGGTTCTGGTACAGGTCATTTTTTAAATGCTTGTAAACAGAACGGTTTAGATGTACAGGGATTAGAGCCAGACAATGATGCACGTGCTTTTGCTAAAGATAATTTTGATGTTGATTTAGAGCCTTTAGATAATTTACTAGCTATTGAGTCAGATTCTAAAGATGTCATTACCATGTGGCATGTATTAGAGCATGTCTATCATCTTAAAAGAGATATTGGTCAAATCATTCGTGTGTTGAAACAAGATGGTGTTTTATTTATTGCGGTTCCAAATATGAACTCTTACGATGCTAAAGTATATAAAGAGTATTGGGCAGCGTATGATGTACCAAGACACTTATATCATTTTCAAGAAGACACTATTAAACAATTGTTTTCTGAATTTAACATGGTGTGTATAGATGTTCTACCAATGAAGTTTGATGCTTATTATGTAAGTATGCTCTCTGAAAAGTATAAAGGAGGAAGTATTCTTAGAGCTTTTTTCAATGGTTGGCTTTCAAATATGAAATCGGAATCAAACGGATATAGTTCTCAGATATATATTTTCAAGAAAAAGTAATTTCTAAATTCTAATTTAAAAAGGTGGCTAAAATAAATTAGCCACCTTTTTTGTTCTATTTAACAATAATCTAATTGATTAGAATTCGTTAAAAAATTTTACCTTGGTTTTGGTTTGGAATACAATGTGGTGTTTTTACCTATCTTTCCCGAAAGCTTTATGGACCCTACTCAAAGAGGGATACTTATTGTTTCATTAAATTTATAAAGAAAAATTTTTTCTTTTCTTTTTGAGGATGGGGAGTGATACGTGATTTAATTTTCCAAAAATCATAAAATAGGTTCTACCCAATCTCCATGTTCTTTAATAAGTTCTATAAGCGCATCAACAGCATCAGTTTCTGAAACGTTTTTCCGAACTACCTCCTTCTCTTTATACAGATGTATTTTGCCTGGTCCAGTACCTACATATCCATAATCTGCATCTGCCATTTCTCCAGGTCCATTTACAATACAGCCCATAATACCAATCTTAATTCCTTTTAAATGAGAAGTTTTGCTGCGTATTTTTGCAGTAGTTTCCTGCAAATCAAATAATGTTCTTCCACATGATGGACAAGAGATATACTCTGTTTTAGATATACGTGTTCTAGTTGCTTGTAGGATGCCAAATGACAAGGAATTGATAGTTTGAAGAGCTTGAGGACCTGTTATCCATATTCCATCACCATAACCGTCTATAAATTGGTTTCCTGCATCGCTAGCAGTGTATAATTGAAATTGTTCAAGATCTGAGAATGGATGTGTGTATTTTAATATAACTGGATTTTCAAGCTTATTTTCGTCAAGTAGAGTTCGTATAAATCGATAAATCTGCGTTTTGTTATCGTAATTTGTAGTTATAACTAAAATTGCAAGTGTATTTTCTTTCAAATAATTAATAGGAATATCTATATTTTCTATTTCTAAAAAAAATGGTTTTTCAAAAATGTAACTATTTGTTTCAGAAAGTTTAACGTATGGATAATAATTGTTTTTGCTAGTGTTTTTTTCTTTCCAAGTATTAAAATTTTGTACAATTCCAAGTGTACCTGGCGTTTCAAAATCAATAGAATTGTCACCTATAAATATATAGTCTGCTGCTAGATCCTGTAAATTCCATTTATCCAAACTTACTGAATAATTATAGCCAAATCCAAAGAAATTTGCTGCCGAAATTTTTTCTTTTTTACTTAAATCTGCAAATACAATAGGAACATTTTTACCTCCAATATTATTTAGATTATTTGTCTTTCTTCTATTGTATTCAAAAGGATTATATGAAATATTTTTATTAGTTGTAACTACTAAGTTATTTTTAGTTTCTATTCCTTTTTCGATTAGTTTTTTTGCTACAGGAATTTCAAATTCTGGATCTTCAGTTAATGAAACACGTATCGTATCACCTAAACCGTCTTCAAGCAATGCGCCTATGCCAACAGCTGATTTAATTCTTCCGTCTTCCCCATCACCAGCTTCTGTTACCCCAAGATGTAAAGGGTATTGCATTCCTTCTTCTAACATCGTTTTTACTAGTAAACGGTAAGCTTGAACCATTACTAATGTATTGCTTGCTTTCATCGATATCACCAATTGATGATAATCGTTTTTTCGACAAATACGTAAGAATTCCATGGCGGATTCTACCATCCCTTCTGGGGTGTCCCCAAAGCGACTAAGGATTCGATCTGATAAAGAGCCATGGTTTGTACCTATACGCATTGCTGTACCGTTTGTTTTACAAATTTGAACAAGCGGTGTGAATTTCTCTTCTATTCGTTCTAATTCTTCTTGGTAACTTTCTTCCGTAAATTCAATTTCTTCAAATTTCTTTTTGTCTGCATAGTTTCCGGGATTAACACGTACCTTTTCAATTAATTTAGCGGCAATCTCAGCTGCGTTTGGTGTAAAGTGAATATCTGCAACTAAAGGTTTGAAGTAACCATCCTTATTTAGTATGGATTTAATTTCTCCTAATTTTTCTGCTTCTTTTTTCGACGGTGCTGTTAGACGTACTAATTCACATCCAGCATCAATCATCCGTTTACTTTGCGCAACGGAAGCAGCAACATCTAATGTGTCTGTTGTAGTCATGGATTGTGGTAGAATAGGATTATCACCACCAATTTTAATTGTTCCAATTGATACTTCTACTGTTTGGATTCTTTTTTTATTGAAATAGTCAATACAATAGGTTTTAGTTTGTTTTTCCATGAAGATTTACCTTTAGTATAACAAAAATAGGTCATTATAAAACCTTTTATATTCTGTTATTTAAAATTTTGTACACATCTAATACCTTAAAAGTGGTATTTACAATATAGTTATGTAACCTTTATGCTGTTTTAATTGTTCGCCTAAAAAAATGGCGTATATTTGTTACTTAATCTTAAAATATTTTTATGGAACGCCCAATAATTACTTTTGAATCTAATACAAATGCTGAGTTTTATAAGACTCTGCAACAAAGGGTTAGGGAGTACTTCAAACAAAATAACATATCCCGTTTTGGTAATGCTGGTATGGTTGTGAAAACAGTATTTATGATTTCATTATATGTTGTTCCATTTATATTATTAAATACAGTATTTGCAGATAGCATGTTATTATCTGTTTTAATGTGGGTAATTATGGGATTTGGTATGGCAGGTGTAGGTTTGTCGATAATGCACGATGCTAATCATGGTGCGTATTCCAAAAATGACCGTGTTAATAAATTACTTGGTCTTGTAATCAACGGTGTAGGTGGTTCCGATGTAAATTGGAGAATACAACATAATGTGCTTCACCATACCTATACGAATGTATCTGGTTATGATGAAGATATTGATCCAGGAAAAGTTATGCGTTTTTCACCTAGAGCTGAACGTTTGAAAATCCATCGTTTTCAACATATATATGCTTGGTTTTTCTATGGATTGATGACGTTGATGTGGTGTACTGCGAAAGATTTTATTCAAGCTGCACGTTTTAAACGTCAAAATTTATTAAAAACACAAAATATTACTTACGGTCGTTTGGTTAGAGCGATCATTATAACTAAGGTGATTTATTTTGCAATTATATTTGGTGTACCATTTACATTTTCAATCTTACCTTGGTATGGTACAGTTTTATGTTTTTTAACAATGCATTTTATAGCTGGTGTTACTTTAGCTGCTATCTTTCAACCAGCACACGTAGTTCCAACTTCTACGTATCCTATGCCTAATAATTCTGGTGTTGTAGAAGCAGATTGGGCAGTTAATCAATTATATAATACAGCTAATTTTGCTCCTAAATCCACTTGGTTTTCTTGGTATGTTGGTGGTTTGAATTATCAAGTGGAGCACCATTTATTCCCAAATATTAGTCATGTACACTATAAAAAATTATCTGAAATCGTTAAGAAAACTGCTTCGGAGTATAATTTACCATATTATTCTTACAAGACTTTCTTTGGTGCAGTAAGAGAACATACTAAGATGTTGCATGATTTAGGTACGAAAGATTACGCTCCAGCAATACATTAATATTTTAATATCATTTATTAAATTTACCTCAATCAAAAATGATTGAGGTTTTTTGTTTTTATATGGCACATAGAATTGATAAATACGCTTGGGCGGTTAGATTAACAAAGACACGTTCCATAGCAACGGAATTAGTTTCTAAAAGTAAGATTCGTATCAATGAAGTGGAAGTTAAACCTTCTAAAGAAGTTAAAGTCGGCGATATATTAAACTTCCATAAAAACAGCGCTGTTTTTTCTTACCGTGTTTTGGAATTGTTAGACAAACGGGTAGGTCCTAAATTGGTTGCAACATACATTGAAGATATCACACCTATCGAAGAAGTCGAGAAATACCGTATATATCAAGAGTCCCAAAAAGTATATCGCGATATGGGTACAGGTCGACCATCCAAAAAAGATAGAAGGTCGATAGGGGATTTCTTGGATTTTTAAGTAACTAGATTGTCACCTCCCTTTCCCGAAAGCTTTCGGGACCAACCTCAAGGAGGGAGACATATGGTTTCATTGAATTATTATGGTTTCTTAATGATTTGAAGTTTAAATCTTCCCTCCAAGTTTATACTGAGCTATTCGAAGTGAGGAGTGACCGAGGGATGTGATTGTTATATATTTATTATTATTTTTGTTTCAGTTAAAAACTTACTATGAAATATTTCTGGTCAATTATCGGTTTAATTGTTTGTATTATTTTGGCTTTTAATGTGGATAATAAATTGTTCGCTTGGATTGGTACTCCGTTTTTTTTAGTAATGACTATCATTCAATATATTAGATATACTAAAAAATAAAATCAGAATATTTTTATTCTCCCAACTCCACATAAAATGTGGTTCCTTCCCCTTCACGTGTCTCAAACCAAATCTTACCACGATGTTGTTCGATGATTTGTTTGGTCATTGCTAAACCTAAACCGGTGCCCGTTGTTTTAGTTGTAAAATAAGGTACAAAAATGGCATCTTGTGCTTCTTTACTTATTCCAGAACCATTATCTTGAATAGCAATTATGAATCGTTGATCATTAGCTGTTAAAAACAAGTAAATCTCTCCGTTGCGATCCGAAGGTATCGCTTGAATTGCATTGGTGATCAAATTATTGAAAACACGCAACAATAAATCTTTGTCACCATGAATGACTGCTTCTTTTAATGCACTTTCAAAATGAATGGTCACTTTTTCTTCTTGACGAAATACAATAATTACACTTTCTAAAAAAGCTATTAAATCTAATTCTTGCTCATTTGCTTTTGGTAGTTTAGCAAAGTTGGAAAATTCATTTGCAATTTTTGCTAAAGCATCTATTTGTTCAATGAGTGAAGCGGAAATTTTATTTAATTGTTCTTTTGAAATTGGATTAGTGGGATCGTACACACGCTGCAATTGTTGCAAACTCAATTTCATCGGCGTCAATGGGTTTTTAATTTCATGCGCCACTTGTTTCGCCATTTCTCGCCAAGCACTTTCTCGTTCGCTCTGAGCGAGTTTTTGCGTTGTGTGAGCGAGTTCTTCCAGTTTGTTGTTATAATCGTCTACAAGGGCTCCAATTTCGTCTTTAGCGCTGTAGGAAATAGGTTTGTTATACTTTCCTAATTGAATGTTCGATAAACTCTCTTGTAAAGAACGAAGCGGAGCGGTTACCCAAGTAGAAACGAATAACGCAAAGATGACAGATAAAGCCAATA
Organism: Flavobacteriia bacterium; assembly: GCA_947463445.1. Lineage (GTDB taxonomy): Bacteria > Bacteroidota > Bacteroidia > Flavobacteriales_D > Crocinitomicaceae > CANHVK01. The sequence continues at coordinate 33,558 of CANHRS010000007.1, forward strand.
ATAAAATCGAAACATTCATAATCGCTTCCAAAAATTGCTTGATTTGGAATTCTACTCCTTGCTGTTGACCAAAATGCTGTAAATTGATAAATGCTAATAAATTTCCTTCGTTATTGAACAGAGGTAGGTAAGCGGATTGAAACTGTAAATTTCCAATCGTTTCTTCGTGGATGTATTCGGATTTCCGAAATTGATTTAATTCAAACAAGGCTTTCGGGTTGATTTGTTCCGATAATAATCCAATGTTAAATAATTTGGGTCTGGAAGAAGCTACTAAAAATCCAGATTGGTCATAGATGTTTATGTCGGTCACAAATACGGTTGCTAATTTTTGTAATACGTATTCTAAGGCATCTCCATTTTGTTCAATACTTAAGTTAGTAACACCGCCAAATTTTTGTTTTAAATCCCGTTCCAACGATCGTATTTTTTCTTTGATCATTTCGTTGGTGTATTCTTTGTATTGATTGGTTACGAAAGATCCACTTCCTAAACCAAATACGAGTAATGCAATAAATACAATTCCTATTAAGATAATTTGAATTCGAAGCGCTAGTGAAAATTGTTTGAAATAAAATATTTCATTTCTTCGTTGCACAAACAATGGAATAATTAAAAAGACTCCAAAAAAACTAAATAAGTACGAACAGGAAGTAAACCAATGCAACGTGCTATGATTTTCGATTGAGAGAACAATTAGGTCTAAATAGTTTTTGCGTAATAAATAATGATTATACCCTCCATTGTTGTAATATCCTTCTTTGATTGGAGTATTATTCGTCAATCCAAAATCTTCGGAAGGGTAGGAGAATTTTCCATTATGACTTACTAACTTTCCTTCATAGTATTTTGCGATAGAATATTTTTCGAGTGGTTCAATCACATTTGCTTCTCCGGAAATTAACAAACGTGGGAAACCAATTTTCTCAGGAATCTTTTTCGATTTTAAAGCGCAATAAAGTGAACCAATAATTTTGTTGTAAGAATTTTTTATTTCTTGACGGATGATATAACTATATTGACTCGTGTAATCTTTAATGTAAAACATACGACCATCCAACTTGGAAGGAAGACTATGTCGATTAATAATTACTTCTAAATTTTCTAAGTTGGTTGTTTGAAAATTTGCATAATTGATGCGTGAATTTTTAGCGTTGTCATAGAGATAAAATTCGGTGTCATAGCGTTCCCAAAATCCGTTAAAAAAACGTCGTTCCATGTTCTCTTTAAATTCGGAAATTCCCATGATTTTTTCTTCTGCTAAAATGCGTCGAATAAAATCGTCTTCTGCAATTTTTTTGTTTAAGTTAAGGTACTCATTTTCGGAAGCGATATCTTGATCCGATGCTAAACGTTTTGCCAACAATTCACGTTCGGCATTTTCTTTTTTCACGTGAAACACTTCCAAGTTTAGCGCGACAAAAAATGAAAATAAAAAAAGCAACAACATGCCGTACCCAAAATGAATTTTTCCATTCCAATAAAAGGTGAAGTGAAAAATTAAAAGCGAGATGAGTGACAATAAAAGCAACAATAAAATTTGCTGATTTCCGAAAGTCATGTCGAGTATTACACATCCGATACTAATCCCTAACCAAGCAAAAAATACGATACTCTTTTTTTGTTCTTGCGCTTTTAATAACAGTAAAATTTGTCTAAAAAAACGGAAGTAAGATAGAAACAAAACACCCATCGAAATGAAGGTTAAAAAGGAATAGAAATTTAATTCAAATAAGTTCTCAATTTTTAAAGGAATGGAGGAATTTTCAATTAATCCGCGATACGCTTCTCCCAAGAAAAACGAGAAAGTAACTGCTAAAAATAGTAAGCTATATGAAGTCCAGGTTGGAATGCTTTTTAAGTTATTTCGCTTAATATAATTGATTATTGCGAAAATAGACCATGTTGCGGTGATACACGATATAATGTATTCCCCAAAATTGGGTGACCAATAATTGCTTGAATAGAGTGAAGCGTCGAAGGCTGTGATGCCATGAACAAATACAAACCAATGCCATTTTACACTCGCAATGCGCGCTAAAATAACGGTCGTAAGTAAGATGAAAAACCAGTTCTTTTTGAGTCGTTTTTGGAATTTGTATAGGGCAAAAAACGCACAGGAAAGGAAGAGTAAAAAGGAACAAAAAAGTAGGTCGCTATCAAAAGATGAGATTACCTGATTTGGAAAAATGTACCATGCAAAAAGGAATTTTTTATCAGAAGAATAAATCGGATAAGCGTTGTCTTTTTCTAAAATTATGCCTGCACGAAAAGGTAAATTTAGCTCCGAATTGTAGGTGTTTTTAATGGTTGAATTTTCGTAAGGATAATCTTTTTTGATTAAAAAACTAGCCACTAATTGACAATTTTTTACCCTTAAAATTTTAGAATAATACCATCCATTTTGTAAATGAACGATGCCTTCACTCGGAAAATGGATGTCTGAAAAACGCGAAATTGGAAGCTGATTTGTGTTCCAAAACAACAAAGAATCGTTGCGATAAATGTGCAGAAAAAAACTGTTTGCTTCTAAATCTTTTCTATTCAAAATAGAGATTTTTTCCTCTGAAAAATGCTTCTTTTTATAGGCTAAAAATGCTTCTAATTTGGCAGTTTTTTTTCGAAATTTTTGCTGATAATTTTCGATGTCGGACGAAAAATCGGAGCGAAAAACAAACTGATTATGGGTCAAAAAAAGGATAAAAGAAAATGCTGTCGCAAGCAACAATCCATTTTTTTTAAACACCACTTTTAGTCTTGACATGGTTTTTTAAACGGAATTTTAAGGAATAAGTTTCAGAAGAAAAATTATTGTTTGTCGTGAATACTGTCCGGCATATTATACTTTAGGTATAGGGCATATCACATACCTACAGTATAATATAGCTCACAAAAAAAATCATAATATATCCGTGAATTGTTATATTTTTGTATAACAAACAAAATTCCAACCTATTTAGATGAAGAACATACGTAATTTTTGCATCATAGCTCATATTGACCATGGTAAAAGTACCTTGGCAGATAGATTATTACAAACTACTGGAACTATTGCGGATCGCGACATGCAAGCACAAGCATTAGATGATATGGATATTGAACGCGAACGTGGGATCACCATCAAGAGTCATGCGATTCAAATGAATTATAAATACGAAGGGGTTGAATATGTTTTAAATTTAATTGATACCCCAGGACACGTGGATTTCTCCTACGAAGTTTCTCGTTCGATTGCTGCATGTGAAGGTGCGTTATTGATCGTAGATGCATCCCAAGGAATCGAAGCACAAACAATTTCCAACTTGTATTTAGCCTTAGAACACGATTTAGAAATTATTCCAATTTTAAATAAAATGGATCTTCCTGGGGCAATGCCAGAGGAAGTGAGCGATCAAATTATTGAATTAATCGGCTGTAAAATGGAAGACATTATCCCTGCATCTGGTAAAACAGGTTTAGGAGTAGAAGCTATTTTAAAAGCGGTTATTGAGCGTATCAAACCACCACAAGGAGATGAATCAGCACCATTACAAGCGATGATTTTTGATTCTGTTTTTAATCCATTCCGTGGAATTATTGCCTATTACCGTATCAAAAATGGTACAATCAAAAAAGGAGATAAGGTTAAATTCTTCAACACAGGTAGAACCTATAACGCCGATGAAATAGGAATTTTAAAAATGGATTTGGTTCCTAAAAATGAAGTAAAAGCGGGTGACGTTGGATATATTATTTCCGGAATTAAACAAGCCAATGAAGTAAAAGTTGGAGATACAATAACGAATGCTGCAAATCCTTGCTTGACTTCCATCAAAGGGTTTGAGGATGTGAAACCGATGGTATTTGCTGGAATTTATCCAGTAGAAACGGATGATTACGAGGAATTGCGTTATTCCATGGAAAAATTACAATTAAACGATTCTTCTTTGGTGTTTGAACCAGAATCTTCTGCTGCACTTGGTTTTGGTTTCCGTTGTGGTTTCTTAGGGATGTTACACATGGAAATTATTCAAGAACGTTTGGAGCGTGAGTTTAATATGACCGTGATTACTACGGTTCCTAACGTTTCGTACTTCACGTATTTGACGAAAGATCCTGAAAAAGCAATTATTGTAAATAATCCTTCGGAATTACCTGATCCATCACACATGGCTAGTATCGAAGAACCATATATTAAAGCACAAGTAATTACAAAATCAGAATATACTGGTCAGGTAATGAGCCTGTGTATTGAAAAACGTGGAGAATTAAAAAATCAAGTGTATTTAACTCAAGATAGGGTAGAGCTGTCGTTTGAAATGCCATTGGCAGAAATCGTATTTGATTTTTATGACCGTTTGAAATCGGTATCTCGTGGTTATGCATCCTTTGATTACCATCCAATTGGATATAAAAAATCGGATTTGATTAAGTTAGACATCATGCTGAATGCGGAACCTATCGATGCACTTTCAGCTTTGGTTCACCGATCAAATGCTTACGAACTCGGTAAGAAAATTTGTGTGAAGTTGAAGGAATTAATCCCAAGACAACAGTTCGAAATTCCAATTCAAGCTGCGATTGGAGCGAAAATTATTGCTCGTGAAACCATCAAAGCTTTACGTAAAGACGTTACCGCAAAATGTTATGGTGGAGATATCTCGCGTAAACGTAAATTATTGGAAAAACAAAAAGAAGGTAAGAAACGTATGCGTCAAGTTGGTCGTGTAGAAGTACCTCAAGAAGCGTTTATGGCGGTATTGAAATTGAATGATTAAGCAATGATCAATCCGTTTGATGATAACTATTTCATGAAACAAGCGTTTCAGGAAGCACAAAAAGCATACGACTTGGGAGAAATTCCAGTGGGTGCTGTTGTTGTTGCAAACAATCAAATCATTGCCCGTGCACATAATCTTACCGAAAAACTAACAGATGTTACTGCCCATGCAGAAATGCTTGTAATCACCGCGGCAGCAAATTATTTAGGTGGCAAATATTTACACGGATGTACTTTGTATGTTACCCTAGAACCGTGTTGTATGTGTGCAGGTGCGCTTTACTGGTCACAAATAGATAAGATTGTGTATGCTGCACGTGACGAAAAACGCGGAGCATGTAAGGTGTATCCATCCTTATTTCACCCAAAAACATTGGTTACTAATGGTGTGATGGAAGAGGAATGTGGAGATTTGATGAAGGCTTTTTTTGTGGGAAGGAGGTAGTTTATAGTTCCACTTGTTCCAAATATACGCTAAATAGTTCCACTTTTTTTGCATCTGTTGGTTGAAACAAATATGGAGAAACATCTTCTGCCATTTCTTTCATTGAAATTGTATTACACACATCTAGAATTTTTTCTTTGAGCATAATTCCATTCTCAATACCTATTTTTTGAGTTAGAAATTTATAATCGATTTTTATGCTTTTACCGAGTAAGTACACGATATCGTAAAAATCTCTTCCTTTGTTTCGTTTTCGATTGAGTACAGCATAAAACTTTTGTGCTAATAATAAAGATTCAGGCGCTATAAAGATTTGGGTAAAAACATCGAATTTGTTGAGAATAAAGCGCTGTGGTGTGAATGCATACCCTTGCGATTCAGTGTCTAATTGAATCAGAATTTTTTCTTCTTCATAACCGCTCAAACCTTCTTGAAAAAGTAGTTTCGGAAAACGAACATAACAATGAAAAGCTCCGCGTAGGACTTCTTTACATTCAACTTGATAGCCTTCTTTTGATAATTCTTTTTCTATTTGTTTGGATATTTCTGAAAATTCTTTTTCGGTTAAATTAAAATTATCAAAGTCCAAATCTTCTGAAAATCGTTGTTGATTGTGGACAATACGTAGACATGTTCCACCAATAAAACATAATTTTTCTGCATGTGGACCAGAGAAAATGATCTCAAGAATTTTGTGTTGCAAGTATTCACGTAAGATAAATCGTTGATAGACTTGTAAATTTTGAGGATAAAATGTGGAGATTTCCGTTAAACTAAGCATGGATGTAGGCTATTAAAAGTTGAACACGTTTTTCTAAGGTTTTGGATTGAATGATGGAAAGATATTCTTGAATACGTTTAAAGTTTAAAGTCTTAAGTATTTCTTTATTCCAACGTAATGCTTTAAAATCTTCCAACGATTTAATGTTTTCAGATAAATAGAGAATGTCTAAAATTGCTTTTTCTTTTGTTGCAATTTTGTAGGTTAACTCATTTTTTTGAACCAAGTGATATCCAAAATACAATGCATTTTTAATTTTTTTATACGAAAAGTCTCCTACGCTTGTTTTGAAATAATTTGTTTTTAAGGTCGTAGCAGAAGTTTGAAGAAAAACACCTTCTGGAATTATTCCGTAATATGCTAAGGCATTTTCAAAGGAAATATAGGATGGAGCATAGATTTTGTTTGCCGTATAAAATAAAAATTCCTCACTTTTTAGAGAGTTTGAAAATACATAGTATCCATTTCGTATGCGTTGAATATATCCTTTACTTTGCCAGTTAACCAATGCCTTTTTATCAAACTTTGGAAATGATTTTGTGATTTCTTGCATTGAAATTATAGGGAAATGTGCAAACGTTCGTTGAAAATCTAGGTACATTTTATTTCTATTTATTACCAAATATAGTAATTTTTAGAAATAAAAAAAGCGTTTAGTATATGATAATCTGAAATTATTGGATTCTCTGTTTAAAATTTTACAATAAAAACGAGCAAATCTAAATCTCTTGGAGTTTGGTTATATTTGTAAACCATGAATTTAAATAATACACAAAATCGTATCTATGGACTTGATGTTTTCCGAGCAGTTGCAATATTAATTGTCTTATATAGTCATGGAAAATTAGTAAGTGGAAATGCTTTTTCATTTATACCAGATATTCCTTTAATAGATGGTGTAGAATTATTTTTTGTGTTAAGTGGATTTTTGATAGGCGGGATTTTAATTTCGACTATAGAAAAAGAAAAGAAATTTGATATAAAAAGTTTATTAATTTTTTGGAAAAGGCGCTGGTTTAGAACATTACCTACCTATTATTTGATTTTATTTGTAAATATTTTTCTTACAAAAACTTCTTTAATAGGTGGTGACTTTAAACAATTCAATTATCGTTTTTTTATTTTTTGTCAAAATTTTTCAAAAGGTTTTTTCGAGTTTTTTTGGGAGAGTTGGAGTTTGTCTGTGGAAGAATGGTTTTACATTTCATTACCAATTATTATTTTGATTTTATCTCGTATATTATCTCTTAAAAAAACAATTATAGTTTCAATTTGTATTTTAATTATAACTCCTTTTGTCTATCGGATTAATATTTCAGATTATAAAGTTGATCAGTTTTGGTGGGATGTTGAGTTTAGAAAGGTTGTACTTACAAGATTAGATGCTATAAACTATGGAGTTTTAGCTGCCTTTTTAAAGTTTTATTATCCTCTTATTTGGTATAGATATAGAAAACTGTTATTTGCCTTTGGTATGATAGTTTTGTTTTTTATGGTTTTTTTACCTAAAAATTATAATGCGTTATTCTTCAAAACATTATATTTCAATTTTATTGCGATAGGAGTAATGTTTTTGTTACCATTAGCTGATTCTATAAAGGAATATAAAAACAAATATATTGGTCTGTTTTTTACGTTTTTTAGTAAAATTTCTTACTCTTTATATTTAATTAATTTGGGTGTAGTTATAAATCTTATTGTAACTAATTTTAATTTACAGACAACTTCCCAACATATTATTGCTTATTTCAGTTATTGGATAATTGTTGTGGTTTTATCATCGTTAATATACACTTATTATGAACATCCAATAATGAAATTGAGGGATAAGATCTAACAAGGAATCTTCTCAATACGTTTTTGGTGCCTTCCACCTTCAAATGCTGTACTAAAGAATATATCCACGATTTCTAATGCAACTTCTACTGTTAAGAAGCGAGCAGGTAAAGTCAAAATATTTGCATCGTTGTGTTCACGTGCTAATTTCGCGATTTCAGGCGACCAACATAATGCACTTCGAACACCTTGGTGCTTGTTAGCTGTCATGTTAATCCCATTTCCACTACCACACAATAAAATTCCTTTCATACCCGGTGTTGACTCTACTAAGGAAGCTACAGGGTGCGCATAATCTGCGTAATCAATGCTGTCTTCCGAATAACAACCTTTATCCTCCAAGGTAAAACCTTTCGCTTCTAAATGTTGCATAATTTTAGTTTTTAGTTCAAAGCCAGCGTGATCGCTCCCGATAGGAATTAACATAATGTTGAGGTTTAAATATTGCAGAACAAATAAACGAAAAAAGAATGGGATTTAAATCCCATCCCCATCAAATAAATTTCCTAATCCTCCAAGAATTCCTCCTTCTTCTTTACGTCCACCTACACTTCCATAGGCTAACACCCGTGAAGCTAACCGTGAAATAGGTAGTGTTTGTAGCCAAATTTTTCCAGGACCTCGTAAGGTTGCAAAAAAGACTCCTTCACCACCAAAAAAGGTGTTCTTAATTCCACCTACGAATTGTATGTCGTAATCGATGGTTTGTGTATAGGCAACGATACAACCCGTATCCACTTTTACTACTTCTCCTGGATTTAATGTACGCTCAATGATGTGACCACCAGCGTGACAAAAAGCCATACCATCTCCTTCGATTTTTTGCATAATGAATCCCTCTCCTCCAAATAATCCTGTTCCTAATTTTCGTTGAAATTCAATACCAACTGCAGCGCCTTTTGCAGCACACAAGAAAGAATCTTTTTGACAAATAATTTTCCCTCCTAATTGGTACAAATCCAATGGTATAATTTTCCCAGGATATGGGGATGCAAAGGCTACGTTGGCTTTTCCATACCCTTGGTGTGTATAGGCAGTCATGAATAAATTTTCTCCTGTCAATAATCGTTTTCCTGCACTGAATAGTTTATTGAATAATCCACCTCCACTTTGAGTGGAACCATCTCCAAAAATAGTTTCCATTTGGATGGCTTCATCCATGTACATAAACGCTCCAGGCTCTGCAATGACCGTTTCGTTTGGATCTAATTCAATTTCCACGCATTGCATTTCTTCGCCGCGGATGATATAGTCTATTTCATGATTTGTTCTCATAGTATTTATCGTTTATTTACATCTAAATTTAGAGAATTTATCAAATAGAAGAATTTCATTATCAATTTTTAACAAAAAAGTTTAGTAGAAATTTTTGTCACCTCCCTTTATCCCTCCTCAAGGATGGAAACCTATGGCATCCATAAATTAGTATGGTTTCAAAATGATTTAAAGTGTAAATCTTTCCTCTTTGAGGAGGGACTGATGGAGGTGAATTTTTACCAAAAAATACCTTACTTTTGTTAATCAATGAATACAATTTTTAAGCATCTATTCCCAACAAATTTGTCTGTTTTACTTAAACGTTTAACTTGGGTGTTGGTATGCATGCAGCTTTGTCGTGTGGTTTTTTATTTTTCAAATCAAGCTGATTTTTCATTGGTAACTAGTAAAGATTGGTTTGTTGGTGCAGGGTTTGATGTATTAACAATTTGTTTATTTTTCTTACCATTTATTTTTCTTTCCTTGCTACCTGGGAGTTTTATTAAACAACGTTGGTATCAATGGATACTCAGAGGTGTATACATTATTCTAAATAGTCTTTTCGTTTTTTTAAATCTGATCGATGTTGAATATTTTCGATTTACTAAAAAACGTTCTACGGTCGATGTTTTTGAAATGGTACAAGGCGGGAACGATTTGAGTCAACAGTTAGTCTCTTATTTTCGTGATTTTTGGTTTGTAATGTTAGTGTTTATTGGCTTTTTAGTCTTGACTAATTTTATTTTTTCAAAGACCTTAACAAAATATGAATATCAACCTGCAAAATGGTATAAACAACTAATAACGTTAATTATAAGTATTGGATTAACCATTTTTATTGGTCGCGGTGGATTTGTATTGAAACCTTTTAGTCCTATTGATGCATCTCAATTTACCCGCATTGAAAATACAGCTTTTGTATTAAATACGCCTTTCACGATGGCTAAGTCTTGGTCGAAAGAAGGTGTTCAAGAGAAACATTATTTTACATTAAAAGAAGAAAAATCTATTTTTAGTCCAATTCATACCAGTGTTCCACAACACATCTTACCCAATAAAACGAATGTCGTGGTATTGATTGTTGAGAGTTTTGGCAATGAATGGCTAGGTGCTGCAGGTGCTAAAAAGTCTTTTACACCATTCTTAGACTCCTTAACTACCGAAAGTCTATACTTTAAAAATGGCATTGCAAATGGGAAGAAATCCATTGAAGCGGTTCCATCTATTTTTGCTTCTCTTCCATCCTTATTGGAAATCCCTTATATTTCATCGCAATATGGGAATAACCGCATCGAAGGATTACCGCGTATTTTGAAAAAAGAAGGTTATACTTCCGCATTTTTTCACGGAGCAACCAATGGTTCGATGAAGTTTGATGGTTTTGCAGCACAAGCGGGTTTCGACCACTATTATGGAAGAACAGAATATAACAATGAAAAACATTACGATGGAAGTTGGGGGATTCTAGATGAATATTTTAATCCTTGGACCGCACGTAAACTAAGTACGCTTAAACAACCATTCTTAGCAAGTTTGTTTACACTTTCATCGCACCATCCTTTTTATATTCCTCCTCATATGCGTGGAAAACTTCGTAAAGGACCACAACCTATTTGTGAAGCAACGCATTATGGAGATTACAGTTTGCGTAAGTTTTTTGAAACAGCAAAAAAGCAACCTTGGTATAAAAATACGGTGTTTGTTCTATGTGCTGATCACACGGCTGCTACTAACAATCCGAAGTATAACCAACGTACGGAAATGTATAAAATTCCAATTGTGTTTTTTGATCCAAGGTCGCGCTTGAAAAAAGAAAAAAATGAAGCGATTTTTCAACAAATTGATATATTACCCACGCTACTAGATGTGTTAAATATAAAAACGAAGTATTATTCTTTTGGAAATTCTTACTTTCAAAAGAATCAAAAAGAAGCAGTTGCATATTTAGATGGTTCGTATTACTACTTTAATAATCACTTTTTATTATCTTTTTCACAAGAAAAGGCACGGTATTTGTATAGTCTAGATTCGAGAGCAAATAAGGTTGTCGATTCGATGAAAAACCATTCCAAAGAATCTAAAAAAATGGTGCGCAGATTGAAAGCAATGGTGCAGCGTTACAACCGAGATTTGATCCACAATCAAACTACGGTATATGAAAAAGAGAATATATTTCATCATTAATCCAATTTCTGGAACAGGTAAGAAGAAAGACTTGCCTAAAATGATACAAGACAATTTAGATCATTCTATTTTTGATTACGAAATTAAATATTCCGAATACTGTAAGCACGCCAAAGAAATTGCTGCACAAGCTGCACAAGACGGGGTAGATGTTGTATGTGCTGTTGGTGGAGATGGATCGGTGCACGAAGTAGGCACAGCATTGATTGGAACTAAAACAGCTTTAGCGATTTTACCCGTTGGTTCTGGTAATGGTTTGGCTCGACACTTACAAATTCCTTTAAATATTAAAAAAGCAATCCAATGTATCAACGAACAAAATCATTTGTTGATGGATACAGGTTTAGTAAACGATAAACCTTTTTTAGGCGTTGGTGGTTATGGTTTTGACGCTTTGATTGCAGATAAATTCAATAAATCGAAAAAACGTGGTATGTGGAATTACGTGAAGTTAATCACAAAAGAATTTTATTCCTTTAAACCAATTACAATTACGATAGAATTGCCACATTTTAAACGAGAATTACCAGTTGTATTATGTACGTTAGCAAACGCTTCTGAGTTTGGTAATGGCTTTTGTATCTCACCTACTTCGAGTGTGAGTGATGGTAAATTAGAATTGTGTCTGTTAAAGCCATTTTCCATGTGGAAAGCACCTTCAATCGCGTATCACTTTTTCAAAAAAACAAGTTATAAGTCTAAGTTTACCGAAACAATATCCTTGGAAAAGGCGCGCATTACCTTAAACCAAAAAATGGCACATTATGATGGTGAACCATTTGAAGTAAGAAAAGAATTAAATATTCAAGTTATCCCAAAAAGTCTTAATATCTTAGCAGGAAAAACTCTTGCGTAATGTTTGTAGATACAGAATTAGAGGTAGTATTACCCATTTTTGATAAATTAACAGAAACAACACCAGCGCTTTGGGGAACTATGTCTTCCCAGCGTATGGTAGAACATTTAGTAGATGTTATTCGAATTGCGACAGGTGAAAATCCACAAGCTTTATTGATAGATGAAGAGAAATTGCCTTCTATGTTGCGTTTTTTGGAGTCTGATAAACCGATGGCAAAAGAAATTCAAGTGCCGTTCGCAACAGCGGATATGCCTTTACGCCACGAAGAAATTGAGTTGGCGATTGATGAATATATCGATGTTTACTTAACATTCGAAGAATTGTATGAAAACAATCCTGAATTAACGAACGTTCATCCATACTATGGTTCGTTGAACTATGCGCAATGGAAGCGTTTACATGCGAAACACCTAACGCATCATTTACAACAATTTGGATTGCTCTAATTTCTCAGTTATGAAGAATTGGCTTTTTTTATGTTTGCTGGTTTTACTATTTGTAAATCAAGAAATGTTTGCACAAGGTTGTGCTCAATGTAAAGTAGTTGCAGAACAAGCCGCATCCGAAGCAGATGAGTCTTCGTTTGGTTCAAATATCAATTCAGGTATTTTATACTTGATGCTTATTCCTTATTTTTTATTAATTTTTCTTTTTCGTAAAAAGATTGTTAGCATACTACGTATGGTATTTTTAAAGAAATAAATTTTAGGTATGCTAGCGCGTTTAAAGAAATTAGTTAAATTTCTGTCTCCTAAATGGCAAAAATTATACATGGAGTATCCTGTGCAATTTTCACCACGTTATGGACATGGAAATCCTCCCCATGGTCAATTATACGAAATCATTCAAGCTAATAGACAAACGTACAGTGATTTATTGCAAGAAGCACTTAGTTACACTTCTGTTTTTCATGGAATAAAAAAACAAGTAGCTGAGACAGATACTTTGCAACCAGCGTACAATAATGATTTTTTACCAGGATTAGATATTGTAGGTATTTATACCATATTAGCAAAGTATAATCCAGAACGTTATATAGAGGTTGGTTCAGGTAATTCAACCAAGGTTGCGCATAAAGCGATTAAAGAGCAAGGATTACAAACAAAGATTATTTCAATTGATCCGAATCCTCGTGCTGAAATTGATATCATATCTGATGAGGTAATTCGTCAACCTTTTGAGAATATAGATGTTGATTTTTTACTTTCTCTGAAGAAAAACGATGTACTCTTTATCGATAATTCACACCGTGTACTTCCAAATTCGGATGCAATGGTTTTCTTTATGGAAATCTTGCCGCGTCTTCAACCAGGTGTAATTGTGCATATCCATGATATTTACTTGCCCTATGATTACCCGCCATTTATGTGTGATCGTTTTTATTCGGAGCAATATACGCTAGCTGCATTTATCTTAGCAAATCCAACGCGTTATGCAACATTGCTACCTAATTATTTTATCAGTGAGGATACAGAGTTGCGCAAAATTTTAGCACCAATTTGGAATCATCCAAACTTAAAGGATGTAGAACAACATGGAGGTTCGTATTGGATTAGAATATATTAACTCTTCACCAACCCGATCTTCGCATCTCCTTCTTCGACTAAATCTACGATTAACGCTTCTCCATCAAAAGAACCAAATGAAATTTCAGTTGCTAGCACTTCATTGCAAACATACTCTTCGTTTTGTGCAATAGCCGCTTGAATTTCACTCGCACATTCTACGGTCAAACGAATTTTATCCGTCACTTCCAAGCCTGAATCTTTACGTAAATTTTGTACGCGGTTTACTAACTCACGCGCAATACCTTCCGATTTTAATTCTTCAGAAATCGTAATGTCTAAGGCAACGGTTAATCCTCCTTCGGTACTTACCAACCATCCTGGGATGTCTTGCGCTAAGATTTCAAAGTCGTTGATGTCTAATACGATGTTTTCTCCATCGATATCACCTGACCAACCTTGGTTTTTCTCAACAATAGCAATATCATCCGCCGTCATTTTACCTACCAACGCAGCAATAGACTTCATTTGTTTACCGTATTTAGGACCAATCGTTTTAAAGTTTGGTTTGATGCTTTTTACCAGTACGCCACTTCCTTCTTCTAGTAAACGTAATTCTTTCACGTTCACTTCTGATAAAATCAACTCTTTCACATGCGTAATGTTGTCGGAGAATGTTTGATTTAAGGTTGGAACCATAATCGTTTGAAGAGGTTGACGGACACGAATACGTTCTTTCTTACGAATACCTAAAACTAAGGAAGAAACACGTTGTGCGATGTCCATTTGTGCTTCTAATGCTTTATCAATCAACGCTGTATTTACTTTCGGGAAATTTGCTAAATGTACTGAAATCACATCGTGACGTTTCGTAACGGCATTTAAATCGCTGAATAGTTGATCCATAAAGAAAGGTGCAATTGGTGCTCCCAAAATAGATACTGTTTCCAAACAGGTATACAATGTTTGGTAAGCCGATAATTTATCTTTCGAATCATCGCTTTTCCAGAATCTTCTACGACATAAACGTACATACCAATTCGATAATTGATCTGTTACGAAATCTTGAATCAAACGACCTGCTTTTGTTGGTTCGAATGTTTCATACGCCTCATCCACATTTTGTATCAAGGAATGCAATTGCGAAATAATCCAACGGTCAATTTCTGGTCGCTCGTTAATGTCTAAATCTGCCGCAGCATAATCAAATCCATCGATATTCGCATACAATGTAAAGAAGGAATAAGTGTTGTATAAAGTACCGAAGAACTTACGTTGTACCTCTGTAATTCCGTCTAAATCGAATTTTAAGTTATCCCAAGGTTGTGCATTGGTAATCATGTACCAACGTGTAGCATCCGGACCAAATTTGTCTAAAGTTGTAAAAGGGTCAATAGCATTTCCTAGACGTTTCGACATTTTTTGACCGTTTTTGTCTAATACTAATCCATTAGAAATAACGTTTTTGTAAGCTACTTTGTCGAATACCATCGTCGCGATTGCATGTAGAGTATAGAACCATCCACGTGTTTGGTCAACACCTTCTGCGATAAAGTCTGCTGGGAAACTCGCATGATTGTCGATATATTCTTTGTTTTCAAATGGATAATGCCATTGTGCATAGGGCATCGAACCAGAGTCAAACCAAACATCGATTAAGTCTGATTCGCGTTGCATTGGTTTTCCAGTTGCAGAAACTAAGGTAATTGTATCTACATAGTTTTTATGTAAATCGATTTTCGCATAGTTTTCGTTAGACATGTCCCCTACCACAAAGTCAGCCAAAGGATTAGATGTCATAACACCTGCTTGTACCGCTTTATCACATTCGTTTTTCAATTGCTCTACCGAAGAAATGATGATACGCTCATCGCCTTCTTTTGTCGACCAAATTGGAATTGGAATACCCCAATAACGGGATCTAGAAAGGTTCCAATCATTTAAGTTTTCCAACCATTTTCCAAAACGACCAGTTCCAGTAGATTCTGGTTTCCAGTTGATTGTTTTGTTTAATTCCATCATGCGTTCTTTCGCAGCTGTTGCTTTGATGAACCATGAATCTAATGGGTAATACAATACTGGTTTGTCTGTTCTCCAACAGTGTGGGTAACTGTGTTCATATTTCGCTACCGCAAATGCTTTATTTTCTTCTTTCAATAAGATGGCAATCTGAACATCCGCTGAACGCTCAGGTGCTTCTCCATCGTTGTAGTATTCGTTTTTCACGTACATTCCCGCAAAAGGACCAACTTCTGGACGGAATTTACCTTGTAAATCCACCAGTGGTACTAAATTTCCATGTACATCTTTTACCAACATTCCTGGTAAACCTGCATCGGCAGCTACACGCGCATCGTCCGCACCAAAAGTAGGTGCAATATGTACAATACCCGTACCGTCGGAAGTAGTTACGAAATCACCACTGATTACTCTAAAAGCTTCTTCAGGAGTTTCATCCGGAAGTACGAAAGGCAATAATTGTTCGTATTTGATTCCTACTAACTCCGTTCCTAAACATTCTCCAGCAACGAAGAAAGGAATGGTTTTATCACCTTGTTTGTAGGACCCCAATTCTTCAACAGAAGTTACTGCGGTAAATCCTTTTCCAAATTGGTAACTTACCAAGTTTTTCGCTAAGATAACATTGATTGGTTCGAACGTATATTGGTTAAATGATTTCACCAATACGTATTCGATTTTTGGTCCAACACATAAGGCGGTATTGGAAGGTAAAGTCCAAGGGGTTGTCGTCCATGCCAGTAGGTGCATCTCGCGGTGCGCATCTACGGCATTTCCTCCAATAATTTCATCAAACGGTGTTTTTTCACCATCCTTTACTTTAAACTGTGCAACCACCGTTGTATCTTTCACATCGCGGTAACACCCTGGTTGATTGATTTCATGTGATGATAAACCTGTTCCCGCTTTTGGCGAATACGGTTGAATCGTATAACCTTTGTAAATTAAATTTTTCTCGTACAATTGTCCCAACAACCACCAAACAGATTCCATGTATTTGGAATCGTACGTGATGTATGGGTCGTTCATGTCTACCCAGTACCCCATTTGTTGGGTCAAGTTGTTCCAAATATCGGTGTAACGCATAACAGTTTCTTTACACGCTTTGTTGTAATCTTCTACCGAGATTTTTGTTCCGATATCTTCTTTGGTAATTCCTAATTCTTTCTCCACACCTAATTCGATTGGCAAACCATGTGTATCCCAACCAGCCTTACGTTTTACTTGAAACCCTTTTAAAGTTTTATAGCGACAAAAAATATCTTTGATTGAACGTGCCATTACGTGGTGAATACCAGGAAGACCATTTGCGGAAGGAGGTCCCTCGAAAAACACGAAAGGTTTGTGGCCTTCGCGTGTCGACATGGATTTCTCAAACACTTGCTGATTTTCCCATTTTTCTAGTACGTTTTTAGCGACTTCTGGTAGATTCAATCCTTTGTATTCGTTGTATTTTGTGCTCATTCAATCAAAAATTTGGTAACAAGTAACAAAGATAAGAAATTTGAGGGGAATTTTATAAAATCTCCAAAAGTCGAGCGACCAACTTTTTCTCTTCTTTTTCCCAACAATATTCTTCACTAGCTTTTCGGGTATTTTCTTTCCAGATTGCCAATTGATTTTGGTTAGCAAAGATAGATTCAATAGTCTCAGCAATGACTTTTGGTTCATGAGAAGGTAGAAGTTGTCCTACATCGTATTTGTCTAAAATAGCGCACAATTCTGTTAATGGACTCACTAAAATTGGAATACCTGAAGCGATGTAATCAAACACTTTATTGGGCAAGGCATAGCGGTAATTTAAGTTGGTCGATTTTTCCAAGGAAACACCTAAATCCGCCTGAATTGTATAGGCTGCAAGTTCACAAAATGGCATTTGTCCTGTAAAATGTATATGGTTTAATTTCAATTCCATAGTTTTTTCTACCAACCTTTGATGCACATCACCGGAACCGATAATTAAAAGATGATAAATTTCAGGTAAATAACTAAATGCCTCAATTAATTCTTCTAAACCGCGATCTTTATTGACTGCACCTTGATAAATCAAAAGGAAGTCTGTTGGTGCTATGCTATATTTTGCGCGGATATTATGGATGTTTTCATTCTTTTTGTAACCATCTAATTTTGGAACGTTTCGAACAGCATGCACTGGAATATGGTATTTTTCGGAATATATTTTTGCTAATGTTTCGTTGACGGTAAACATCGTTTTAAGTTTGGGTAAAATGTACGATTCGATCCGTAACCAAATGGCACGCACTTTATCACGACCAATTAATTCTGGGACTTCCGTGAAGTATTCATGGCTATCGTAAATTAACGCACTCCCTTTGATTTTTGAAAGTAAAAAGTTTGGTAGCAAAGTGTCTAAATCATTGGAAAAGTAAACACATCGAGGTTTGAATAATAAATATAAAAACAACCGCAAATTGTATTCTGCATAAAATGTAAACCCTTTTTCAAAACGTAATGACATACGACGTACGTTGTAAGCACGCTGATTTACAGGTTTACTGTCTTTTTTTAAGCGTCCTATTAAGGTGATTTTATATTCTGGGAAATTAGAACAAATTGTTTCACATACCTTATGAACACGCTGGTCAGTTACCAAGTCGTTACTTACAGAAATATAGATATGTTTGCATTTGGAGGTCATCTTAACTAATCACTTAATTTTTTATAGTGTTGTAAGTAAATAAGGTAATTCTCCTAGGTTTTTAATTTTATGTTGTCCTGCTGATTTTCGGTGTTTTTCTTTTGGATCAAATAAAATAGCTTGCATGCCTACTTGTATTGCTCCAAGAATATCGGTAGTATGGTCATCACCAATCATCACACTTTCTTGGGGAGTCGCTTTTGCTTGAGCTAATGCATAGTGAAAAATGTCGCGATGCGGTTTCGTTTTACCCACCATTTCCGAACAAACAATCACATCAAAAAAATCAAACAGGTTGGATGCTTTTAGTTTTACAAATTGCGCTTCTGCAAATCCATTCGTGATGATGTGTAATTGATAGCGTTTTTTGAGTTCAATTAATGTTTTTGCTGCATTTGGAAATAAGATGGTTTCTTTAGGTGCTGTTGCAACGTAGTCAACGTTTAGTCTTTCAGCAAATTCTAAATCAAATACTTCTACTCGTTCTAATGTTTTTTGAAAACGAACTATACGCAACGCATCTTTGGAAATTTTTCCTTTCCCATATTTCTTCCATAAGTCATTATTAATGTTGTGGTAGACTTTGTGAAAATGTAAAAAATGGTCGAAATGTTTTGATAATTCGTGTTGATCGTAAATTTTCTGCAAGGCATTTCGAGAATTTTGTTCGAAATCCCATAATGTTCTATCTAAATCAAAAAATACGTGTTTGAGAAAAATCATTAGAAGAAAGAAGCAATTGCAAACGCAATGCCTGTTGTTAACAATCCATTACATACCATTCCGAGTACGATGAGGGGATAGGTGAATTTATTTTTTCCGAAAAATTTAGCACTTACGATTGTTCCAACCGGCACGGACATAAATAGTGGTGCAAAAAACGAAATTCCTACAATGCCAAGTTTACGTTTCATTTTGACCACCCCTTTATTGAGAGGAGTAAACGTCTTTTTTTGTTTTAAAGGAATGCCTTTGTTTATAGAATCTTGGTATACAGCTAGTTTTTTCTCCCTTGCTTTTTTTAATAGAAATTCTCCTAGAAAATAGAAAATAGTTCCACTAAACACACCACCTGCTAGGCACGAAAAATAGGTTTCGAAAAATGTCAAACCTGCAGCTGGTCCACCGAAAGGAGTAAATAAAAATTTTACTGTCGAAAGTAAAAAGAAGGTACTGTAGGTTGCGAAGTTCATCGATAGATTACTAACATTTAATTCCAAAAGCCAAATCTCCTGCGTCACCCATACCTGGTACTATGTAAGCATGCGCGGTTAATTCTTGGTCAATCGCACCAACAAAATATTGTGTAGATTCTGGTAAGTAGGTTTTTAAGTATTCCAATGCTTCTGGTGATGCTATTGCGGAAACGATAAATAATTTACCTGGATTTCCTTGCTTTAATAGTGCTTTGTATACACTCACCATTGAACTTCCTGTAGCCAACATTGGGTCTACGATGATTAATGCTTTACCTTCAAACGTAGGTGCAGCAACATATTCCACATGAATTTCAAATTCATCGTTGTGAACATGTTTACGGTATGCAGAAACAAATGCAGAATCCGCTTTATCAAAGACATTTAAAAATCCTTGATGCATTGGTAAGCCAGCACGTAGTATTGTTGCTAAAATAGGTTGTTCAACCAATTGGTATTCATTGGATTGACCTAGAGGAGTTGTTATAACTTCGGTTGTGTAATCTAATTTTTTAGAAACTTCATACGCCAAAATCTCTCCTAAACGTTCTAGATTTTTTCTGAAACGCATAGAATCTTTCTGAATCTGTACATCGCGTAATTCCGCTAAAATTGGACCAACGATGGATTTGTTTTCGCTAAAATTGATAATCATAACTATGCTTTTTGTAAAGGTAAAACAAAAAAGACAACAATTTATTCTTGAACCTACATTATTAGAAAATCAACCAATCTTTTCTATTAAATTTGTACTATGCGCAAGGAATCTAAAATGGATTTTAATGTCTTTAAACGTCTTTTGCAGTTCGTTAAGAACTACAAGCGTTTGATGATTTACTCCTTTATTTGTACCATAACTCTATCTATACTAGGTCCTATGCGACCAAAATTAATCGGACAAATGGTAGATAAATATATTATTTCTACCAAAAATCCGGATGCGTTATTACATTGGTCTTTATTGATTTTAAGTTTGTTGATTTTAGAAGGGGTGTTTCAATTCTTTAATGCTTTGGTTAGTAATTTATTAGCGCAATCCATCATTCGTGACATTCGTCAAAAGTTATTTAAGCATATGCTTTCGTTTCGTATGAAGTATTTCGATCAAACCCCAATAGGTTCTTTGGTTACGCGATTAATTTCTGATATTGAAGCGATTGCGGAAGTTTTTTCTTCAGGAATGATAGAAATTGTTGGCGATTTATTGATGTTATTTTTCGTAATTTTCATCATGTTTTATAGTAATTGGCAATTGACCTTATTGACGTTAATTCCAATTCCACTCTTACTTATCGCTACCCGTATTTTTGCGAATGCGATGAAAAAATCGTTTCAACAAGAACGTTTGCAAGTCACTCGATTAAGTTCTTTTGTGCAAGAACACATTTCAGGTATGGCAATCGTGCAACTTTTCTCTAGGGAAAAACAAGAAGAAAAATTGTTTGATGAAATCAATCAAGATCATAAAAAAGCACACGTAAATGCAGTATGGGCGTTTTCCATTTTCTTTCCAGTTGTTGAAATTTTAAGTTCGCTTTCTATTGCGTTTTTGTTGGTGTGGGGTGCGTTTCAGTTCATGGGTGATGTTCCTCCGAATCCCGAGCAAATGTACGGAGAAATCATTTCCTTCACTTTATGGGTAAACATGCTGTTTCGCCCGATTCGGCAATTAGCCGATAAATTTAATATTCTACAAAGAGGTATTGTTCGTGCAGAACGTGTCTTTGAAATTTTGGATTTGAACGAACATACCCAAAAAGATGGTACGATTACCCAATTGAATTTTCATCAAGATATTCACTTCCAAAACCTGCATTTTGCTTATAAAAATGAAGAGTGGGTATTGAAAAATATTAATTTGCATATCGAAAAAGGGAAAACAGTTGCTTTTGTTGGAGCGACAGGCGCCGGAAAATCAACTATTGTAAACTTATTAGGTCGTTTTTACGAATACCAACAAGGCGATATTTTCATTGGAACTACGAATGTACAAGACATTCAATTGGATGTTCTCCGAAAAAACATTGCAATCGTATTACAAGATGTATTTTTGTTTTCCGATTCGATTTATCACAATATTACCCTGCGTGATCCATCTATTAGTTTAGAGCAAGTCATGGATGCTGCAAAAGCGGTTGGCGCGCACGATTTTATACTGAAATTACCGAATGGTTATAATTACCACGTCGGCGAACGTGGAGGCGTGTTGTCGGTGGGTCAGCGCCAATTGCTTTCGTTTATTCGTGCGTATGTCTATAATCCATCCATTTTGATATTAGACGAAGCAACTTCTAGCGTAGACAACGAATCGGAAGAAATGATACAGCGCGCTACGGAAAAATTAACGGAAGGTAGAACGTCAATTGTTATTGCACACCGACTTTCCACCATCCAAAAAGCGGATAAAATAGTTGTAGTAGACAAAGGAGAAATAGTAGAACAAGGTTCGCACAACGAGTTATTACAGATCGATGGATTTTATAAGAAGTTATATGAAATTCAATTTTTAAAACGAGAGAAATAATTTTTAATATGATTATAGTAACAGGAGCAGCAGGATTCATAGGTAGCTGTTTAGTAAGCAAACTAAACCAAGCAGGATTTAACAACGTAGTAGTTGTAGATGATTTTACCAAACATGAAAAAGATAATAACTTAGAAGGTAAAATCTTCGAGGCAAAAGTGGAACGGGCGGTACTTGGGGATTGGTTAGCGACAAACCAACAAAAAATTGACATCATTTTTCATATTGGTGCGCGAACAGATACTACGGAGTTTGATAAGGCAATTTTTGATGTGTTGAATGTTGCTTTCACACAAATGCTTTGGAATTTCTGTGCAGAGCATAATCTTCCTTTGGTATATGCCAGTTCTGCAGCGACTTATGGTTTAGGTGAATTTGGTTACGAGGATAATCACGAAGTGATTGCTAAATTAAAACCATTGAATCCGTATGGAGATTCTAAAAATGACTTTGATATTTGGGCTTTACAACAAGAAAAACAACCACCATTTTGGGCTGGTTTAAAATTCTTTAACGTGTATGGTCCAAACGAATACCACAAAGGAAGAATGGCTTCAGTAATCTTCCATGCGTTTAATCAAATTAAAGCAAATGGTGGCATGAAATTGTTCCGTTCGCACAATCCTGATTTTACGGATGGCGGACAATTACGTGATTTCGTTTATGTAAAAGATGTGGTGGAAGTGTGTATGTATTTGATGAACGAAAAACCAACTTCCGGGATTTACAATTTAGGTTCTGGAAAAGCGCGTACTTTTTTAGATTTAGCTACAAATACTTTCCAAGCATTGCACTTAAAACCAAACATTGAATTTATTGATACACCAATTGATATACGCGATAAATACCAATATTTCACGGAAGCAAACATGAACAAGTTAGTTTCTTCAGGATACAAAACACCATTTCATACCCTAGAGGAAGGTGTGAAGGATTACGTTGAAAATTACCTAACCGACCATAAATACTATTAACATGCATCAATTTATTAGAAAACAATTTGTTAAAACTGATTTGCAAACATGTTGGGATTTTTTCTCTTCTCCAGCAAATTTGAAACGTATTACTCCATCGTACATGGGATTTGATGTAAAAACAGAAGTTCCTGCACAAATGTATGAAGGGTTAATTATTGCGTATACGGTGAAACCTTTATTAGGAATTCCGGTAGAGTGGGTGACTGAAATCACACACGTGAAAGACAAATCGTTTTTCGTAGATGAACAACGCAAAGGTCCTTATACGATGTGGCACCACGAGCATCACTTTAAAGAAGTGGAAGGTGGAGTAGAAATGACGGACATTGTCTCGTACATTATACCACTTGGATTTCTTGGAAAATTAGTTGAACCATTTTTAGTGAAACCCAAATTAGAAGAAATTTTTGCCTACCGATTCAAAATCGTAGAGGAAGTTTTTGCATAACAACTTTAATATGAGTAAAACTGTCTATATCATCCGAAAAGAACATTTCAATGCAGCACATAAATTGTGGCGTAATGATTGGTCTGACGAAAAAAACGAAGAAATTTTTGGAAAATGTGCTAATAAAAATTGGCATGGGCATAATTTTAACTTAATTGTCACCGTAAAAGGCACTCCAAACCCAGACACTGGGTTTGTAATTAACCTTAAAGACTTGAGTAAAATTATTAAAACAGAAGTGGTAGATATTTTTGACCATAAGAATTTGAACCTCGACGTGGATTGTATGAAAGACATTCTTGCTTCGACAGAAAACATGGTTATTAAAATTTGGGAAATTCTTGAACAACCTATTTTAAATGCGGGTGGTATCCTTGCAAAAATTCGATTGGAAGAAACAGAAAACAATTTCGTCGAATATTTCGGTGGAAATGAACCTTATTAATTATTTTAGTCTTTTATTTAGAATTAATCTAATTTAACATTTATAACATGGATAAATATTACAAACAAGAAATAACTGACAAAATTTCAACTGCTTACACGGAAATCTTGTCCGATTTAGGAGAGAATGCACAACGGGAAGGACTATTAAAAACACCAGAGCGTGTAGCGAAAGCATTACAATTTTTAACCCATGGATATGATATCAATCCTTCGGATATATTAAAGTCTGCGCTATTTCATGAAGAATATTCCGAAATGGTATTGGTGAAAGACATTGAAGTATATTCTTTGTGTGAGCACCATATGTTACCATTTTTCGGTAAAGCACATGTTGCATATATTCCTGATGGCACGATTGTTGGACTAAGTAAAATACCGCGTGTAGTAGATGCCTTTGCGCGAAGATTACAGGTTCAAGAACGCTTGACTATTGAAATTCGTGACTGTATTCAGGAAACTTTGAAACCAAAAGGCGTAGCTGTCGTAATAGAATGTTGTCATATGTGTATGCAAATGCGAGGTGTACAAAAACAAAATTCGGTAACAACATCTAGTGCTTTTACAGGTTTGTTTTTACAAAACGATGCTACACGTAAGGAGTTTATTAGCTTGGTGCAAGCCAAATTACATTAATTTAAAAACGTTAAACTATGTTTGAAAATTTATTAAATCGTCAAGAGTACGATGCAAATGCAAAGACGATGTCGTCTGAGTTCTTTAGAAATGTGTATTCCTATATGTTTGCTGCTTTAGGTATTTCCGGAGCAATTGCATATATGTGTGGTACCCCTGAATTTGTAATGAAATATTTCATTACTAATGGAGGTTTAACAGGTTTGTTTTACCTAGTAGTTTTTGCTCCAGTTGGATTAGGTTTATTAATTCAAATGGCATATAATCGTTTGTCTCTACCAGTTTTATTATTATTATTTGGAGGATATTCTGCATTAATGGGATTGAGTTTGAGTACCATATTTTTGGTATATGATATCGCATCTATTTATACTACATTTTTGGTAACTGCTGGTGCGTTTGCTGGGATGGCAATACTTGGATATACTACTAAAACGGACTTAACTAAATTTGGAAGTTTATTGTACATGGTATTTATCGGGATGATTATAGCAACAATTGTAAACATCTTTATGAAAAGTGATACAATGGATTTTGTTGTTTCTGTATTGGGGGTGTTTGTATTTACAGGCTTAACTGCGTATCAAATGCAACAATTAAAACACATTAGCAATGATCCAAATTTACAAGGTGTAGAACGCAACAAATTAGCTCTAATTGGTGGTTTGATGTTGTACATCCTTTTCATCAATTTATTTCTTTCGTTATTACGTTTGTTAGGAAACAGAGATTAAATAACACTTCGACTTCGCTCAATGTGAAGTTTGAATTTTTTAAAGTCCTGGTAGAATTCTATCAGGACTTTTTTGTTTTAGATATCTTTTAAAAATTGCAATTGCGTTCGAATTTCGTTCAAATGATCCGCAGATAAAACCACTGTTTTTACTCTTTCTTTGTGTGCTTTTATTTTTGCGATAGATTCGCCATACGCATTGATTGCTGCCGAATCACCACTATATGTCAACCCTTTGCCGTCTTCGCCTACGCGATTTACACCAACAACATAACATTGATTTTCAACCGCTCTAGCTGTTAATAATGCTTTCCAATGTGTATTGCGTTTTTCAGGCCAGTTTGCAACGTATAATAATGCGTCAAACTTTGCTGATTTATGGTCTTGTAAGCCGTTTCTTGTGATTTCTGGAAAACGTAAATCGTAACAAATTTGCAATTGGATTTTCCACCCTTTATAATGGATACGAGTTTTGACATGTCCTGCTTTGAATACTTTTTCTTCTCCGGCTAAGGTGAATAATTTGCGTTTGTCGTAATGGGTATATTTTCCAGATGGCTCCACAAATACACCGCGATTAAAGTAATAATCGTCTTCTTTCGCAATAAAAGAAGTATAAATTGCTGCATTTTTTTTAGCCGCCATGGATTGTAACCAACTAATTGCTGCCGATTTTTTCATTTCTTCTGCAAATTTCTTCGCATGCATGGTAAACCCGGTATGAAACATTTCAGGTAGAACGATGATATCCGTTTCTTCCACTTCTGCTAAGAGTTCTTCGAAGTGACGCATATTTTCTTTTTTATCTTCCCAAACTTGGTTTGCTTGTACTAGAGTAACTTTTAAATCTTGCATAATTTTTCAGCTGCGTTTATTAAGGTTTGATCGTCTTTGGCAAAGCAAAAACGAATGGTATGTGTATCTGTTTGATCTGCATAAAATACGGAAAGCGGAATTGCTGCAACACCATATTCTTTCACTAAACGTTCACAAAATACTACATCTCCTTCTATTGAGATAGCATCGTAGCGAACGGTTTGAAAATAGGAACCTTCCGAAGGTAATAGGGTAAATCTACTTTTCGCTAGTAGTTTTCGAAAGAAGTCACGCTTTTCTTGGTAGTAATTTCCAAGCGTTTGTACATCTTTTTCACGTAAATATTTCGCTAAAGTAATTTGAGCCACGCTATTCACACAAAACACCAAAAATTGATGTACTTTTTTAATTTCTACCATAATAGATTCTGGTGCAATTAAATATCCCATTTTCCAACCGGTAATATGAAAGGTCTTTCCAAAGGAAGAAACAATTACTGTTCGGTCCAACAATGAATTGCGTGTATTAGCAGAAATGTGTTTTTGCTCAAACGTAATGTATTCATACACTTCGTCTGATAACAAAATGATGTTAGGATATTTTGCTAATATAGCTTCAATTGACTGGATGTCTGATTCTTGAAAGATACGACCAGATGGATTATGTGGATTATTAACAAATAAAATTTTTGTTCGGTTGTTACAAGCACGTTCAATTTTATCCCAATCTGCTGTAAAATCTGCTTCTAAAGAAACATGTACAGGTTTACCTCCAGCTAATATAACAGATGGCGCATAGCAGTCATACGCAGGGTCTAAAATCACTACTTCGTCGTTGGTGTGAACCAATGCTTGAAGAATCGTAAAAATCGCTTGTGTTGCTCCAGCAGTTACCAATACTTCAGTATTTGGATTTACTCTACGACCATAACTTTTCTCAGTTAGTATCGCAATTTCTTGTAATAACAAGGGATGACCAGCCATTGGGGCATATTGGTGTGCGTTTTCAGTGCTTGTTTCTTGCAATAGTTGGATAAGACGTTCATCCACCGGAAAATTTGGAAATCCTTGTGCTAAGTTAATCGCTTGATAATCATTGGCCATTTTCGACATCGTAGTAAAAATGGTTGTTCCGATATGTGGTAATTTTGATTGCATAAATGAAATTCGTGTTAAAATTATATCAATCGTAAATATAATACATTACAATTTTTATTACCAAATAATTAACCTTGCTAAACATTCTGTTAATTTTGGGGTGAAATTTAAATTCCACAATTATGAAATCTCTTATCCTTGGTGTTAGCATATGTATCCTTATATTAAGTTTGAATGCTTGTTCTTCGAATACAAAAATCTGTTCGTGTCTTACATCTGGAAAAAAATTAGAAACTTTCTCTTCTGAATTATTGCAACGCGAGGCAACTGCCAAAGACTTAAAAAAAATGCAGAAATTAAAAGCGGAGCAAGAAAAAAATTGTGCTGATTTTCAAACGATGGACGGAGCTCAAATGCTTGAATTGAAAGAAGCGTGTGGGGAATAGTTTAACACAAAGTCACAAAGCGTTTTCACAATGTACACAAAGATTTTTTTTGCGCATAGTTATAAAGTTTTTAACGTAACACCCTTTGAGAATGCAGAGATTTTTGACAAAGTCAAAAATGAATATACTTGATTTTCTACTAAAAGTACAAACCTCTGTGTCCTCAATAATTTTGTCAAATACTTCACTTTCTCCAGATTCTTAGCGGATATCTTTGTGTTTCTTTGCGTCATTGTGACCTCTATGTTACTAAATCACAAATTCTACAAAACGTAACAAATTTAAGTACCTTTGTACCTTCAATTCTTACCGCCATGCGTTTCAACCTTACGAAAGAATTTTTAGAGCAAGTTCATATTGCAATCCAAAACAACGATGTAGAGTGGATTGACAAAAATGTCTTGGAACTTCACTTCGTGGATATTGCTGAAATACTAGACGAACTTCCCAACGAAGATGCGAAAGTGATTTACTTCCGTATGGACGAAGAAACTCAAGCGGATGTTTTGATGGAGTTGGAAGAAGAGGTCCGTGATCGTTTCTTAAAGTCGCTTTCTAAGAAGGAAATCGCAGAACAATTAGAAAACTTGGATTCCGATGATGCGGCGGATATCTTATATGAGTACGACGATACCGAGATTCAGGAAGTAATCTCCCACATGGAGGATGATGAAGCGGCTGACGATATCGTTGACCTACTAAATTACGATGAAGATACGGCAGGGGGACTCATGCAAAAAGAGTTTCTGCATGCAGAGATAGAGTGGACGGTTGAACAGTGTTTAACGGAAATTAGGGAACAAGCAAAAGAGGTAGATAAAGTGTATACAATCTACGTGGTAGATTCACTTAATAAATTAGTTGGAGTTTTATCTTTAAAGGCTTTATTCTTTTCTGAACCTGGGTTTAAGATTCGTGATTTGTACCAATCTAAAAATATTATTTCGGTAAAGGTAACCGACGATCAAGATGAGGTAATGCGTTTGTTTGATAAATATGGGTTGGTTTCGATTCCTGTATTGGATTATCAAAATAAGTTGGTTGGTCGTATTACGATTGATGATGTAGTAGATATTATTCGGGAAGAAGCAGATCGTGACTTCCAATTAGCAACGGGTATTTCTGAAAAAGTAGAAGACAATGCAAGTATATTCCGTATTACCAAGGCACGTTTACCATGGTTAATTATCGGAATGTTAGGAGGAACCCTTGGCGCTAAAGTTATTTCTTCTTTTGAAGGGAGTATTAGTCATGTGCCTGCATTGGCTTTCTTTATACCAATGATAACAGCTATGGGTGGAAATGTTGGGGTACAATCGTCCGCAATTGTGGTGCAATCTCTTGCGAAGGGAAATCAGTTTAAAAGTATTTTCGCTAAGTTAGGAAAAGAGGTATTGGTAGGGCTTTTTAATGGTCTTATTTGTTCCTCACTAATTTTTGGAATTGCAAGTATTTTTGGAACGATAGATTTAGGTATAGTTGTGAGTGCTTCCTTATTCGTAGTCATTGTTTTCGCTGCTGTTATGGGGACTTTAATACCATTGATTTTAGATAAATATGATATCGATCCAGCGCTTGCTACAGGTCCATTTATCACCACATTGAACGATGTCCTTGGCTTATTTATCTATTTTAGTATTGGAATGTTAATGTATGCTTAAATGAAACGAATTTATCACCTTTCTACATGTTCTACATGTAAACGTATTTTAAAAGAAATTAATCCAGATGCAACAGTTGAATTAGTGGATATAAAAGTCACTAATATCGATGCTTCTACACTAGATTGGATACAATCAAAAGTAGGTTCGTATGAAGCCTTATTTTCTAAGAAAGCGCAAAAATTTCGTTTGCAAGGCCTGCATGAAAAACAATTGACTGAAGATGATTATCGTGCTTTATTGTTAGAAGAGTATACATTTTTGAAACGACCATTTTGTATTAACGGCGAAAACGTAACCATAGGAAACACCAAAGACCAGGTTGCGAAAGCTAAGGATCTATTTAGTTCTTGAGTAACATAAATAAAAAACGGGCAATAATTAAAAATTATTACCCGTTACTATAATTTTATATTCTATTTATAAGACCATTTCAGGAACAGTATCTGGAATAACTAAATCTCCTTCAGTTTTAGAAATAATTTCTTCCACACTAACTCCTGGTGCACGTTCAATCAGGTGGAATTTACCATCTTTGATTTCCATTACTGCTAATTCAGTAACTACTTTTTTAACACAACCAACACCAGTTAACGGTAAAGTACATTCTTTAAGAATTTTAGATTCACCAGCTTTGTTTGAATGCATCATTGCCACGATGATATTATCTGCAGAAGCAACTAAATCCATTGCTCCACCCATTCCTTTTACCATTTTACCTGGAATTTTCCAATTTGCAATATCTCCGTTTTGAGAGACTTCCATAGCACCAAGTACAGTAAGTTGTACGTGTTGACCTCTAATCATCGCAAACGATGTTGCAGAGTCAAAAAACACAGCGCCTTTGGTTGCCGTAATGGTTTGTTTGCCTGCATTAATTAAGTCAGCGTCTTCT